>DHPU01000038.1 GCA_002407935.1 Peptococcaceae bacterium UBA5356 | reverse complement strand
TTCTACCTGGAACCAGAATTGCGCTAAAGCAATCACCGCCAAGAAGGCCGACCGAAGCTACTATTTGCAGGACGAACTGGGCAGCCCGATTAGAATCATCGGAGAAGCCGGAAATACCAAGGCTCGTTACAGCTATGATGCCTTTGGCAAACCCATCATCCCGGATTTGCCTTGCTTTTCAAAGAAGAACATACATTCCTTCTCGTCGATGGACTGAAAAAGCTCGCTACTGCGTTGGGACGGGATATCGTCTCCGTAAGGATGAATGTGTAGCTTCTGCCAGTGTGAAAAACGGCTAAGAGAGTTGTTCTCCTCCAGGATAAGATAGTAGGCATAGGTAGCTCGCACCGAAGAAACTTCGTTGAGTCTTTATCATTGGAACAGGCCCCGGTTTTGTTGCTTCAGTTCGGTTTGACTCCTTAGATTTACTGACTGTTAATATTTTCAATAAGAACAGGCTTACGCTTTTACAGTAACTGCTTCCTACTATTAAAAAAGGTACGGTAAGCAAGATAACAAGCTAAAAAGGAGGAAATAGCCGTTGTTGCAAGGAGCATAAAGGTTACCATCATCTGATAACGAATTGCTTCCAGCGGAGAAACACCCGCCAGAATCAGTCCCGTCATCATACCAGGTAAAGAAACAATCCCTAAGGTCTTGGCTGAATCAATGGTAGGAAGCATTCCCGTCCGAATAGCATCCCTAATTATCTCTATGGAGGACGGTAAAATATCCGCACCCAACGCCAACTTTGTTTCTACCTCCTCTCTTTTGGTGCCGAAATTAGCAGATAACTGCTTATAACAAAGACCTAACGCTACCATGGCATTACTAATAATCATCCCGCTCACAGGGATGATTTGAAAAGGCTCATATTGAATGGCTCCGGAAAATAAAAGAACAGCTAAGGTAATAATTGTTCCTGCCGCTATGGAAGAAAACGAGATTAGTAAACCTTTTCTTATCCCTTTTCCCCGTTTGGCCGCATTATAGGCGGCATTAAAAGTCATAAAAACTAAAAGGGCAGTAGTAAAAACGGGGCTTTTCTGTCCAAAAATATATTCCAGAAGATACCCAACCACAATCAACTGAACTACAGCCCTTACAACACTGATAATAGTTTCCTTTTCCAGCTTTAATTTCTGAAAATAGGAAAATAAAAGAGACACCAAGACAAGTGAAGATGCCATGAAAAGAGAAGAAATACTAATCGTTGTCCCCGGATTCATCTTAAGACCTCCCCTGCTTTACTTACACCATTTTCGATCGTTAGTAATTTATTGGCATATTTTCGGCTCTGTTCAAGATTATGCGTTACCCATAAAATCGTCGTGCCTTTTTGATTTAATTCCTTGATCACCGCCTCAACAAGTAAAGTATTATCCACATCCAGGGCTGAACTCACTTCATCCAGCAACAGAATTTCCGGTGTAAACAATAAGGTCCTAATCAAGGCAATCCTTTGTTTTTCCCCACCGGAAAGACCTTTAACCTCCTTGGTTAAAAATTGGGGGTCAAGATTAAAGCTGGCGAATAAAGCCTGTACCCTTGCCAAATCCACTTTTTGATTTCTGATTAAATAAGGAAAAGAGAGATTATCCTCAACTGTATTCCCGAAAAGGGAAGGCGTTTGCGCACAATAACCAATCTCTCTTCTTAATTTCGTAGGGTTATATTGCCGCATGTCTTTTCCTTTAAATATAATTTGCCCCTCGGTAGGACTTATTAAATGACAGCAAAGCTTTAGAAAAGTACTTTTACCACTGCCGGAAGAACCAACAATAGAAACAAAATCACCCGCTTCTATCTTTAATGATAGATTTTTAAGTATGTGTTTATTTTCACGTAGATAGGTAACTTTTAAAAATTCCAATAAAGCCAAGACGAACACCCTTTTCTATCAAGATTACCAGTCTGTTTTTTTCATTCTCTTTTCATTCTATGTTTTCGAAGTATGCTTTGTCAATCTGCCTAATTTCGCCGAATTCTCTTAAATCCTTATCATCTACACTTGGCTGTGTCGCATATACAACATAATGAGCATTAGGTAATAAATTCCCCTTTTTATTTGCATTGTTTAAAACTAATCTTGGTGATATATGAGCGTTGATGTTTAACCTTAACTTTAGATTTAGGGATTTAAGGTTAGATAAGTTTACTTCTTAACTACGATGATTTATGATATATAAATAAGATAACCACACTTTTGCTTTAAATTCGGATACTCGTATATTAATGAAGATGAGGTGGAGCAATTTGAACAATTCTCATGTTTTACGTATTTTTGTGGAAAAGAAACCGGGCTTTGATATTGAAGCCCAACATTTAGCTGATGATCTGAAACTGATGCTGAACATCAACGGGCTTACCGGTTTAAGAATCATTAATAGATATGACGTAGAAGGAATTACCCCCGCGGAATTTGCCGCCTCCCAAAATACGATTTTTGCTGAACCTACCGTTGATCGTATCTACCTGGAGGAAATCTCCTTCGCGCCTGACGAAAGGGTTCTCCCCATTGAATATCTCCCGGGGCAGTACGACCAAAGAGCCGACTCCGCCGCTCAATGTATCCAGATCCTTACGCGCGGTGAGTTGCCGGTGGTCAAAACAGCCAAACTGCTGGTGCTCAAAGGTGAGCTTTCCGAACAAGATTATCTCCGTATCAGGGACTACTGTATTAACCCCATCGAAACCCGTGAAGCTAATCTGAAGAAACCGCTTACCTTGCTTTCCCCCGTGGATACTCCTGAGGATGTACGCATCCTGACCGGCTTTACTGCTCTCTCGGAAGCCGGTTTAAAAGCTTTAATTGCCGAGCTAGGTCTAGCTATGTCTTTGGCTGATTTGCTTTTCTGCCAGGATTACTTTAAAAATACCGAAAAACGTGACCCCTCCCTTACGGAAATAAGGGTTATCGATACCTACTGGTCAGATCATTGCCGTCACACTACCTTTCAGACGGTGCTTAAGCAGATTGATTTTGCCGAAGGTCCTTACACTAAACTTATGCGTGAGACTTATCAGCATTATGCAGCCTCGCGGCGCACAGTCAATAAACCGGGTAAAGAGCATAACATTTGTTTAATGGATTTGGCTACCGTTGCCATGAAGCTCCTCAAAAAAGAAGGTTATCTCGACGATCAGGAAATCTCGGAGGAAAATAACGCCTGCAGTATTGTGGTGAAAGTAAATACGGAAAATGGGCCGGAAGACTGGCTGGTGATGTTTAAAAATGAAACACATAACCACCCCACTGAAATCGAACCTTTTGGTGGGGCCGCTACCTGTCTCGGCGGAGCGATTCGTGATCCGCTCTCAGGAAGAGCTTATGTTTACCAAGCAATGCGGGTCACCGGCAGTGCCGACCCCCGCACCAGCATCAAAGATACCTTACCGGGCAAACTGCCCCAGAAAAAAATCACTACCGGAGCAGCCGCCGGCTATAGTTCTTACGGCAACCAAATCGGTCTGGCGACCGGACAGGTAGCGGAAATCTACCATAAGAATTTTGTCGCTAAAAGAATGGAAATAGGCGCAGTTATTGCTGCCGCACCGCAAAAAAATGTCAAACGGGAAAGGCCGGTCGCAGGTGATGTCATCATCTTGGTCGGCGGCAGAACAGGACGTGACGGCTGTGGAGGGGCAACCGGTTCTTCCAAGGAACACACGGAAGAATCCCTAGCCACCTGTAGCTCTGAGGTTCAAAAGGGGAATCCGCCTACCGAAAGAAAAATCCAAAGACTATTCCGCCATCCCCGGGTTAGCCTCATGATCAAAAGATGTAATGACTTTGGCGCCGGTGGCGTATCAGTAGCGATCGGCGAATTAGCCGACGGTCTGGAAATCAATCTGAACAAAGTTCCCAAAAAATATGAAGGACTGGACGGTACGGAACTGGCCATCTCGGAATCACAGGAAAGAATGGCGGTAGTGGTAGCCGCCGAAGACGAAGCCGAATTTATCCGCCTGGCCGGAGAAGAAAATTTGGAGGCCACCACCGTAGCTACTGTTTGTGCTGAAGAACGCATAAAAATATTCTGGCGTAATAAGACCATTGTGAATCTCAGCCGAGACTTTCTCAACACTAATGGCGCCGAGCAATACGCCTCCGTTTGCGTCCTCTCACCCCAAAAAGAAGCGTCCTATTTTAAGACCCTTCCTCAAGATATCGCCAAATTTAATTTGACTGATAACCTGCCGGACGCTTGGCTGGCTAATCTGGCTAACCTTAATCATTGCAGCCAACGTGGTCTGGTGGAAATATTCGATAACTCCATTGGCTCCGGCACTGTACTGATGCCCTTGGGCGGCTCGTACCAGCTTACTCCTCAGGAAGGCATGGCCGCCAAAATTCCTGTTTTAGAAGGTCAGACCACAACAGGGACGCTGATGTCCTATGGTTATAACCCGGAAATTGCCAGTTGGAGTCCGTTCCATGGGGCGATCTTTGCCATCATTGAGTCCTGTGCCAAGATTGCCGCAATGGGCGGTGACTACCAAAAAATCCGCCTCACCTTCCAGGAATACTTTGAAAAACTGGGCGATAATCCGGAAAAATGGGGCAAACCCTTGGCCGCCCTTTTAGGTGCCTATCTGGCTCAACTCAAGCTGAAACTGCCCTCCATCGGTGGAAAAGACAGTATGTCCGGCACCTTTAAGGATCTCTCCGTTCCTCCTACCCTCGTCTCCTTTGCGGTTAATGTCGTGGAGGACGTGAGCAAAATCATCTCAGCTGAATTTAAAGCTGCGAACAACAATGTTGTTTTACTGCAACTTCCCTTTGCTGAAAACGAGCTCCCCGACTTCAACCAAATAGAACAAAATTACAGTGTTCTTTATAAGCTAATCAAAAACAGTCAGGTACTCTCCGCCCGCAGTATCCGTTCCGGGGGTATTGCGGCAGCCCTCAGTGAAATGACCTTAGGAAATATGGTGGGTTTTGCCTTTGACTCTGCTTTTCTGCAATCGGCTACCGCCGGCATAGGGTCGACCAGCGCCGATATAGGTGCCCCCTTCCGGCAACCCGCCGCCTTGTTTGCCCCACTCTATGGCTCCATTCTCTTAGAAATAGCTCCGGGGCAAGATGTGAAGAGTCTTTTCGCCGGCTTACCCCATCTGCTAATCGGTAAAACACAAGAAAAAGCGGAGATTACGCTGGACAAAGATACTCTCACCCTCGAAAGTATCCGGCAAACCTGGGAAAGCCCGTTGGAAAGGATCTTCCCCACTCGGGTTAAAATTGCAGCGGAAGAAGCTCCGCGCGACGGTTTATTGCATAGCCAGAAAAACCAGACCCCGTTCCTTGTTAAACCACGCGTACCCCTCTCTTCCACTACCTCGGCTAATTCCGGTAATATTGCTGATTTTGCTAAACCAAGAGTCTTCATCCCTGTTTTCCCTGGAACCAACTGTGAATATGATACGGCGAAAGCCTTTGAAGAAGCCGGAGCCAGCGTCGACACCTTAGTCGTCCGTAATCTTACATCTATGCAAATAGAAGACTCCCTGGAACTGATGGCCCAAAAAATTGCTCAAGCCCAAATCATTGCTCTCCCCGGCGGTTTCAGTGCCGGTGACGAACCGGATGGCTCAGGTAAATTTATTGCCACTGTCTTTCGCAATCCCCGCATCCAAGAAGCAGTAATGAAGCTGCTCAAACAGCGGGATGGTCTGATGTTGGGGATCTGCAACGGCTTTCAGGCACTGATCAAACTAGGTCTTGTCCCCTATGGCGAAATCCGACCCATTGAAGAAAACTATCCCACCCTCACCTATAATGTGATCGGGCGGCATGTTTCTAAACTGCTCTACACTAAGGTAGTCTCCAAGCGATCACCTTGGTTTAATAACGTTGAACTGGGTACTATTGCCGTACTGCCGGTTTCCCACGGTGAAGGCCGTTTTATTGCCAACAAAGATGTCCGAGACGCGCTCTTGGCTAACGGTCAAGTTGCCACACAGTATGTAACCCCGGATGGAGTTCCTACCTACGACATGGATTACAACCCCAACGGTTCCATGGATGCCATCGAAGGAATTACCAGCCCGGACGGCCGCGTACTCGGGAAAATGGCGCACAATGAACGAATCACCCCCCATGTGGCCAAAAATATCCCCGGCAACAAAACTCAAGGCATCTTTGCCGCCGGTGTAAACTACTTTAAATAAAAGCATCGCAGTTCTAGATAAACTCCTTTTAGCTTAGACGAAAAAATTAATAAGTGCTCAATTAAATGAGTAAAATAGCGCTATAAGGAGGTATGGACTTCCATGAAACAGATTACCATCCCCATTCAAGGTATGTCTTGTGCTGCTTGTACCAAGCGAATTGAAAAAGTAGTGAGCGATTTAGACGGTGTGACCGGTGCTTCCGTTAATTTTGCCACGGAAAAAGCTACCGTGACCTACAATCCGGAGAAAATCAGGATTTCCGAAATAAAGCAGGCCATCTCCCAAGCCGGATATAAGGCGCTGGAAATTGAAAGTCAAAAGGCGGCAGATGAAGACCAGAAAAGAAAAGAACAAGAAATACGCACCTTGCGAAGAAAATTCCTTATCTCCGCCTTTTTTACTATTCCGCTGCTCTATCTGGCCATGGGGTCTATGTTGCCCTGGCTGCATTGGCCTATTCCGCAAGGACTGTTTGCCATGAAATACCCCCTGCGTTATGCCTTAGTTCAGCTGGCCCTGGTTATTCCCGTCTTGATTGCCGGTAATCGTTTTTACACCGTTGGCTTCAAAGCAATCTGGCAAAGAAGCCCCAACATGGACTCGCTTATTGCCATGGGTACTTCGGCCGCCGTATTCTACAGTCTTTATGCGATCTACAAAATCGCGCAAGGGTCTTTAGGTCATGTAGAAGACTTATACTTTGAAACAGCGGGCGTGATCATTACCCTGATCCTGCTGGGAAAAACGCTCGAAGCCGTTTCCAAGGGAAAAACCTCCGAAGCGATCAAGAAACTAATCGGTCTTACCCCCAAAACTGCCGTCATTCTGCAAAATGGTCGGGAGATCATCATCCCCGTTGAAGAAGTAGAAGTCGGTGATATTATCCTCGTGAAACCGGGCGAAAGAATCCCGGTAGACGGCATAGTACAGGAGGGCCACAGTTCGGTTGACGAATCGATGCTGACCGGTGAAAGTATCCCCGTTGAGAAAAAAGCAGGCGATCAACTGATCGGCGCAACGATTAATAAATATGGCTCGCTTACTTTTCAGACAACCAGGGTTGGCAGTGAAACAACCCTCGCCCAAATCATTAAGCTGGTAGAAAATGCCCAAGGTTCCAAAGCACCGATTGCCCAAATGGCCGATATTGTTTCCGGTTATTTCGTCCCTGTTGTTTTCGCTATTGCCGTTCTGTCTGCACTGGCCTGGTACATCGCCGGACAGTCAGCGGTTTTTGCCCTGACCGTCTTTATTTCCGTACTGGTAATCGCCTGCCCCTGCGCCCTCGGTCTCGCTACCCCAACCGCCATTATGGTCGGGACCGGCAAAGGGGCCGAGTACGGCATCCTCATCAAAAGCGGTGCAGCCTTGGAAAGTACTCATAAAATTGATGCGATCGTTTTTGATAAAACCGGTACCATTACCGAAGGTATTCCCGAAGTAACGGATTTGCTCACCATCACCGATACCCTGTCAAAAGACGAGCTTTTACGGTTGGCCGCTTCCGCCGAAAAGGAGTCGGAGCACCCGCTTGGCGAAGCAATCGTCAAGGCCGCAGAAAAGGCCGGTCTTACCTTATCTAAACCGGAAAAGTTTGCAGCTATTCCCGGTAAAGGGATCGAAACAGTCCTGAATAATGCACACGTAATCTTAGGCAACCGGCAACTCCTGCTGGAACACGGAATCGACCCGGAACAGCTGGAAAACGAGGCTGACCGCCTGGCCGCCGAAGGAAAAACACCGATGTATCTCGCCCTTCAAGAGGAAATTGCCGGCGTAATTGCAGTCGCTGATGTGATCAAAAAAAGCAGTGCCAAGGCGATCGCCAAGCTACAGACCATGGGCATCGAAGTAGTAATGATTACCGGTGATAATGAAAAAACTGCCGAAGCCATTGCCCGGCAAGTAAACATCAAACGGGTACTCGCGGAGGTGCTGCCCCAGGATAAAGCCGAAGAAGTAAAAAAGCTGCAAGCGGAAGGCCGCAACGTGGCCATGGTCGGTGACGGCATCAACGATGCCCCGGCACTCGCCCAAGCCAATATTGGCATTGCCCTTGGTTCAGGTACAGATGTAGCCATGGAATCTGCCGATATTGTCCTCATGCGCAGTGACCTCCTGGATGTTCCCGCCACTATACAGCTCAGCAAAAGCACCATCAGAAACATCAAACAAAACCTCTTCTGGGCGTTCGGTTACAACGTCGCCGGTATCCCCCTTGCGGCCGGCTTGTTATATGCCTTTGGCGGTCCGCTGCTCAATCCGATGTTCTCTGCGGCTGCGATGTCTCTCAGCTCCGTCTCCGTCTTAACCAATGCCCTCCGTCTAAAAAGTTTTAAACCCTAACCTGTTTTTGCCATTAATATTTAGGCGTATTTTAGACTATTTATTATTATCAAAATAGATGGTTATATATTGATATCTTTGATAAGATACGGTACGATTGACTGGAAAGAGGTGATAAGAAAATGTTACTGCACCAACTACAAGCTTTTACCAAAGTAGCGGAAAAGAAAAGCTTTTCCAAAGCGGCAGAAAGTATTTTTTTAAGTCAATCCACGATCAGCACCCATATTAATAATCTGGAAAAGTATTTTGGGCAAAAACTATTTGACCGCTTAAGCAAAGAGGTTGTTTTGACTCACTCTGGCGAAAAGCTTTATCAATTGGCTAAAGAAATCTTGACTTTACAGGATAAAGCCCTCTGGGATTTAAAAGACAGTATGGAGAAAATTGAAGGTCAGCTAAAAATCGCCGCCAGCACCGTACCTGCTCAATATATCGTCCCGAAGCTGATCGCCGGATTTTCCCACAAATACCCCGGCATCAAGTTTTCCTTAGACTTATTAGACTCCATCCACGTCGCCGAAAAACTGGCTAAAGGGGAAGCAGACATAGGAATCCTCGGTTATCAATATTTACCCGATAAGCTTATTTTTCTACCAATAATAGAAGAAAAGCTGGTCGTCGTTACTCCTCCCAGCTTCCAATTATCCAATAATCTCTCCATCAAGGAACTTACGTCCTATCCTTTTCTCTTTCGTAAACATGGTTCCGGGACACAGGCTACCTTGGAAAAAATCCTGCAAGAGGCCAATATCAATTTTACTAAACTGAACGTAATTGGCTACTTTGACAGCGTCCAAGTATTAAAACAATGTGTCAAAGAAGGAATGGGCATTTCCATTATTTCAGAAATAGCCGCTGCCGACTACGTCCAACAAGAATGGATCAACGCTTATGAACTGCAAGAACTTACCGAAAAACGCACCTTTTACCTCGCTTATAACAAAGCCCGTACTTTATCCCCTTTAGTCAAAGAATTTATCAACTATAGCCAACATGTTTCCAATATTGTCTAACAAGTATACAATATTCAATACAAAAACCTCTGCCAAAGAAGCAATAATATTGTATAATAAAGAACTAATATTATGTAGTTGTTTAACACGTGCAAATTATAGCGGAGGGATCATAATAAGATGGAAAAGTTCAAAAGAATCTTGGTAGCCAACAGAGGGGAAATTGCCATCAGAGTTTTCAGAGCGTGTGCGGAACTGGGGATCAGAACGATCGCTATTTACTCCGAAGAGGATAAGAATTCGCTGTTCAGAACCAAGGCAGATGAATCCTATCTGGTCGGCAAAAATAAAGGCCCGGTTGAAGCGTACTTAAATATTGAAGAAATTATCAAGCTGGCTCGCAAAAAAGGGGCGGATGCCATCCATCCCGGATACGGTTTCTTATCCGAAAATAGTGAATTTGCCAAAAGCTGTGAAGAAGCCGGTATTGCCTTTATCGGGCCTACTTCTCAAATGATGAAGAAGCTCGGCGATAAAATTAAATCCAAAATCGTCGCACATAAAGTAAATGTACCCACAATCCCCGGTATAGACAAGGCCATTAAGTCTGACAAAGATGCCTTTGAATTTGCCCGTCATTGCGGATATCCGGTCATCCTCAAAGCTTCTGCCGGCGGCGGCGGACGAGGAATGCGCATTGTCCGGCAGGAAAAAGATTTACTGAAGGAATTCCAGACCGCTAAAAATGAAGCCAAAAAAGCCTTTGGCATTGATGATATCTTCATTGAAAAATATATCGAAAATCCCAAACATATCGAAGTGCAGATTCTCGGTGATCAATATGGTAATGTGATTCACCTATTTGAAAGAGATTGCTCCATCCAAAGAAGGCACCAAAAAGTAATCGAGTTTACCCCGGCTTTGTCCCTTACCGAAGAACAAAGACAGGCGATCTGTCATGACGCCGTCAAAATAGCTAAATCCGTAGGATATCGCAGTGCGGGTACCGTAGAATTTCTGCTGGATGCCCAAGGCAACCATTACTTTATCGAAATGAATCCACGAATCCAGGTTGAGCATACGGTTACGGAAATGGTGACCGGTATTGATCTCGTGCAAAGCCAAATCTTAATTGCCGAAGGCTATCCCCTGGCCTCCCCGGAAATCGGCATCTATTCGCAGGAAGATGTGCAACCAAGAGGTTATTCCATTCAGTGCCGGGTTACAACGGAAGATCCGGTAAATAACTTTGCCCCGGATACCGGTACGATTGATGTCTACAGAACAGGTTCCGGCTTCGGAATCAGGCTTGATGGCGGGAATGGGTTCACCGGTTCGGTAATCAGCCCCTATTATGACAGTTTGCTGGTGAAAATCACCTCCCTCGGCAGAACCTTTGAGGATGCGGTGCGCAAATCTATCAGAGCGGTTAAAGAACTAAAAATCAAAGGGGTCAAAACAAATACGGATTTTCTCATCAACGTTCTCAAGCATGAGACCTTTTTACAGGGGAAATGCGCTACCGGCTTTATTGCGCAAAACCCGCAATTGTTTGAGATAACCCCCAAAATCGATATTGAGCAGCGCGTCCTAAGTTTTCTCGGCGAAAAAATCATCAACGAGGTCAAGGAGAAAAAAGAATTTGATGTTCCGGTAGTGCCCAAATTAAAACGACCCGCCGACCTTACCGGCACCAAACAAATACTGGATGAGCAAGGTCCGCAAGGTGTAGCAGCATGGATCAAAGAACAAAACAAGCTCCTCTTAACCGACACGACCATGAGAGATGCTAATCAATCTCTAGTGGCTACCAGAATTCGGACTGTAGATATGGTGAAAATAGCCAAAGCTACCTCCATCTTGGGAAAAGACCTCTTCTCTCTGGAAATGTGGGGCGGCGCTACCTTTGATGTGGCCTATCGGTTTCTGAAAGAATCGCCTTGGGAAAGGCTGGCTAAACTAAGGAAGAAAATCCCCAATATTCTCTTTCAAATGTTGCTCAGAGGGGCCAATGGCGTAGGCTACAAGAATTATCCAGATAACGTAATCAGAACCTTCATCAAGGAATCTGCCGCAAGCGGGATCGATTTATTCCGCATCTTTGATTCCTTAAACTGGCTGAAAGGCATTGAAGTCGCGGTAGATGAAGTTTTACGGCAAAACAAGCTCGCTGAAGCCTGTCTTTGCTATACCGGTGATATTTTGGATGAAAAAAGAGATAAATACTCGCTTAATTATTATGTGAAGATGGCCAAAGAGATTGAAAAGACCGGTGCTCATCTGCTCGGCATTAAGGATATGTCGGCTTTATTAAAGCCTCATGCCGCCTTTAAGCTCGTGAAGGCCTTAAAAGAGGAAGTCGGGCTTCCTATCCACTTACACACCCATGATACAAGCGGCAACGGGGTAGCTACTATCCTGATGGCGGCGGAAGCAGGTGTAGACATTGTGGACACAGCCTTTAACAGCATGTCGGGACTGACCAGCCAACCGGCCCTGAACTCTGTAGCGGCTGCCCTAGAAAATACGCCGAGATGTACCGGTATAAACCTGGATGATCTACAGTTGCTTTCCGACTATTGGGCTGCCGTAAGGCCTGTCTATGCGCAATTTGAATCGGAGCTAAAATCCAGTACAGCCGAAATCTATAAATACGAAATCCCCGGCGGACAATATTCCAATTTAAAACCACAGGTCGAAAGCTTTGGCTTAGGCCACCGTTTTCATGAAGTCAAAGAAATGTTTAAACAAGTTAATGAAATGCTCGGCGATATCGTCAAGGTTACGCCTTCCTCTAAAACGGTCGGTGATCTGGCGATCTTCATGGTGCAAAATGGTCTGACTCCGGAAAATATCTGTGAAAAAGGGAAAGGCTTATCCTTCCCCGATTCGGCAGTGGCCTATTTTCAAGGAATGATGGGTCAGCCCGCGGGCGGGTTCCCCCAAGAATTGCAAAAAATAGTCCTCAAGGGAGAAGAACCAATCACCGTAAGACCGGGCGAACTTTTGGAACCGGAGGATTTTGCGAAAATAAAAGATGAATTAGCTAAGAAACATCAAATAGAGCCCACCATGCAAGACATCTTAAGTTCCGCTCTCTATCCCAAGGTATTGGACGATTATCTGGATTATTTGCGTAACCACGGTGACTTTAGCCGGATGGGCAGCGATATCTTCTTTCATGGCCTAAGTGAAGGGGAAACCTGTGAAATAGAAATAGCGGACGGCAAAATCCTCGTCATCAGACTACGGGAAATCGGCAAGATGGACGAAGAAGGGTATGTCTCCTTACATTTTGAAGTAAACGACAGTATCCGCGTTATTAAAATCAAAGACAAAAAGAAAGCGGCTGCCAAAGAGCAGGCAGTCACTATGATGGCCGATCTTACAAATCCACTGGAAATCGGGGCGAGTATCCCCGGCAAAGTCATAAAAATTTTAGTCCAGCCCGGCGATAAAGTGCTGGCAAATCAGGAAATCGCCGTCATTGAAGCTATGAAAATGGAAACCAGCATCGTCTCTTATGTGGAAGGCACCGTAGAGGCAATTGTTATCAAGGAAGGGCAAATCGTCAAATCCGGCGAACTGCTCATTAAACTGGCTGAGTAAATCTACTCTGTATATCATTCACACTCAAATCTATTATGCGGCTTTTCTCCCCTTCTGTGTTAGCTATATTGGGAATTTGCCGTCAACTGTTGTGCGCTTCTTTGTTAAGTGCTTCCTTCAGACTGGCCACATAAGAAGCAATTTCATCTAACTCCTCCTTGGCCTCGATCTTCTCTATCACAGCACTTCCCACAATTACTCCGTCGGCCAGCTGGGCAGCCTGACGAGCCATGTCCGGACCGGAAATACCAAAACCTACAGCCAGCGGTAAATCCGTGTATACACCAACCCTCTTGATAAAGGCCGCGAGATCTGGAGACAGCTGTTTTCTGCTCCCGGTTACCCCTGTAACGGAGACACAATAAAGAAAGCCGCTGGCCAAAGAGCCGATTTTTTGGAGACGGCTGGCGGTACTGGTGGGAGCCGCCAAAAAAATCAGGTCAAGACCGGCCTGCTCCATAGTCTTCTTCAATAATCCCGCTTCTTCAAGCGGCAAATCCGGTACAATCAGACCGGCAACCCCTGCTTGGGAAGCTTTAAAAACGAACTGCTCTATTCCGTGGCGGTAAATTACATTAAAATAAGTCATTAATATCAACGGTGTTCCAATCTTATTCCGCAGCGAAGCGGCAAGCTGAAAGATCTGCTCTATTTTTATCCCGGCAGCCAGAGCCCTTTGCGAAGCTCTCTGAATGATCGGGCCGTCAGCCACAGGATCCGAATAAGGTATGCCCAACTCCAGGAAGTCCACCCCTGCCCTACTTAATTTTTCCGCCAGCTTCTCCGTATACTCAAGGCTCGGGTCACCACAACTGAGATAAACAATTAAGGCTTTCTGTCCCTTCGCTTTTATGTCTTGCCAGGTTTGCGTGATTTTACTCACCGGCTTCACCTCCTAATAATTTGCTCACAGTTAATTTACTCACCGTTTGCACGTCCTTGTCTCCCCGGCCGGATAGATTTACGACCAGCACCTGTTCAGGTGATAAAGAAGGGGCCAGTTTCATTACATAAGCCAAAGCATGAGCACTTTCCAAGGCCGGAATAATTCCTTCGAGGCGGGACAACAGTTGAAAAGCACTTAAAGCTTCCCGATCGGTAATGTAATCGTATTCTGCCCTGCCACTATCCTGCAAATAACTGTGTTCAGGCCCAACCCCCGGATAATCTAGACCGGCGGAAATGGAATGGGCAGGAATGATCTGCCCGTCTTCATCCTGCAGAATATAGCTTAGGGCTCCGTGTAAAACCCCTTTACTGCCTGCATTTAAAGAAGCGGCATGTTTGCCTGTCTTTATCCCGCAGCCGGCCGCTTCTACGCCGATCATTCTTACCCCCCGCTCCTGCACAAAAGGATAAAAAAGACCCATCGCATTGCTTCCGCCGCCCACACACGCAATCAGATAATCAGGGAGCCTCCCTTCCTGCTCTAAAATCTGCTGTTTAGCCTCCTCCCCGATAATCTTTTGAAAATCCCGCACCATCGTCGGATAGGGGTGAGGCCCTACTACAGAGCCAATTACATAATAGCTGTCCTGAACCTCGGCGGCCCAGCTACGCATCGCTTCATTAACAGCATCTTTCAAGGTTTGCGTTCCTGTCATTACTTCCACTACCTTTGCCCCCAACAGCCTCATACGAAAAACATTAAGGGACTGGCGCCGCACATCCTCCGCCCCCATAAAAACCGTACATTCACAGCCTAACAAAGCCGCCGCCGTAGCTGAAGCAACCCCATGCTGTCCCGCCCCCGTCTCTGCTATTATTTTTCGTTTCCCCATTTTTTGAGCCAAAAGAGTTTGCCCGAGACTATTATTAATTTTGTGAGATCCGGTATGATTCAAATCCTCCCGTTTTAAATAGATTTTGCCTCCCCCGAGGTATTCCGTCAGTCTCTTCGCATAATACAGAGGCGTAGGCCTCCCCGCATATGTTGTTAAATATTGCCCCAATTCCGCTTTGAAAAAGGGGTCTTTTTTATACCGTTCATAAGCTGTTTCCAATTCCAAAAGTGCCGTCATAAATATTTCGGGCACAAATCGTCCCCCAAACTCCCCAAAATAACCGTCAGCCGCCATCATCACAACCCCCTTGCCCGTTTCAGAAATGTTTGCATTTTTATTAAATCTTTTTGACCCGCTTCTTTTTCCACTCCACTGCTGACATCAACGCCGTCAGGTTTGCCCGCGGCCCAAATAGCCTGGGCTACATTGTCGGGATTTAACCCCCCGGCAATGATTACGGCAACCCGCGGCCACCTTAGCCCGGAAACAATCTCCCACTTAAAGGTTTTTCCCGTCCCCCCCGGCTGTCCTGATACATATGTATCAAAGAGAATTCGCTGCACAATATTATTGGCTGCATAAGCTCCGATCCTCCTCCAGGCTACCCGGGAATCAACCCGGAAAGCCTTAATAAGCTCATAATTTCTGAAAGAACTTAGGTATTCGGGAGACTCTTCGCCCTGAAACTGTATCCCGGTCAGACCACAGTAAGCGGCAATTTCCCGCACCTTAGCAATTTCTGCACCGGCAAAAACACCGATTTTCTCCACATTACGGGGAAGAGCCCTGATTATCTTTCTGGCTGTCTCCGGGGCAATTTTTCTTTTACTGGACGTAAAAACAAAACCTACGGCCGCCGCTCCGTATTTTACGGCCGCTTCCGCATCAGCCAAATTCGTAATCCCGCATATTTTTACCCAGACCATCTCTTATTTTTCCCTCCCTGTTAATTCCCGCACCTTTTGCCCCCTATCCGAACTAGTGAGAATGCTTTCCCCCACTAAAACCGCGTCTACACCTACGGCAGCCAATTGCCTAATCTGATGAACGGAGTAAATCCCGCTTTCACTTACCAGCAAACAGGAAGCCGGTACTTCTTCCGCTAATTGAAGCGTCACCCGCAGATCACATTTAAAGGTTCTTAAATCCCGATTATTAATCCCGATTATTTCTGCCCCGCAGCTTAAGGCTCTTTTTAACTCCTGAGAGGAATGAACCTCAAGGAGTACTTCCAGTTCTATTTCCCGCGCCAGTTGCACAAATGAACTTAGTTCCGCTTGGGACAATACCGCCGCAATTAACAAGATGGCATCGGCGCCGAAGTTCTTGGCCTCGTAAATCTGGTAAGGGTCAATTATAAAATCCTTGCATAATACGGGCAAGCGGATAGACTCCTTCACCTGTCTTAAATAGGCCAGACTGCCTTGAAAAAACCTTTCGTCGGTAAGCACCGAAACTGCCGCCGCTCCATTTTTTTCGTAACAGGCCGCCAGCTCTACCGGATTAAAGTCCGGTCGAAAAACGCCCTGTGAGGGAGAGGCTTTTTTTATTTCGGCAATCAGTCTAACCTCCCCGTCCTTCTCCTTGGCCGCTAATGCCCGTTTTAGGCTGGCTTTGTGTTCTTCGTACTCTCTCTGTTCTCCGTGTTCTCCCGCCAAAGGGAAGGCTTCTTTTGCGTTTGCCTTTGCGTCTACGTTTGTGTTTACTCTTATGTTTACTTTTGTGTTTGCCCTTGCCTTTACTTCATCCAGGGATTGCCGCCTTTTCTTTGCGGCTACTTCTTCCTTCTTCTGAAAAAGAATTGTCTCCAGCATCATTGACTGACCTCCCGCCGCATCGTTCGGTTGGTGGCCTCTTTCAACTGCTCAAGTTTTTCCAGGGCTCGGCCTGAATCAATCGTTTCCCCCGCTATTTTGAGCCCTTCGGAAAGATTGTTGGCTATCCCCCCAACGACTAAGGCCGCCGCACTGTTCAAGAGGACAATATCCCGGCAGGGGCCTCTTTGCCCCTTTAGAATATTTCTGGTTATTTGGGCATTATCCGTTGCCTCTCCTCCTTGGATATCTTTGAGGCTCGCTCTGTTTAACCCATAGTCTTCCGGATTAATGGTAAAAGTCTTCACACAACCCTGCTGCAAACAGCTTATTTTCGTTGCTCCAAGGGTAGACATTTCATCAAGGCCACCAGCGCCATGAACTACATAGGCGGATTCTACTCCTAAAAGTCCCAGTACCCGCGCCATTTTCTCCGTTAAATCGGGATGATAAACCCCCAGTATCTGAAACTTAACACGGGCCGGATTAGTTAACGGCCCCAAGATATTAAAAATACTGCGAATTCCTATTTCTTTGCGCGGCCCTACCGCATACTTCATCGCCTGATGAAAAACGGGTGCATATAAAAAAGCGATGCCGGTCTCCTCCAAAACCGAAGCAACCTCCGCAGGAGAAAGATCAAGCCTGACCCCAAGGGCTTCTAAGAGATCCGCACTGCCGCTTTTACTGGATACGGACCGGTTGCCATGTTTGGCTACAGGCAGACCGGCCCCGGCTGCCACCAAGGCAACGGTTGTCGAAATATTAAAAGTACTGCTGCCATCCCCCCCTGTTCCACAAGTATCTAACAAAGTAGTATACCTGCTGCAAGGCAAGGAATCTGCTTTTTCCCGCATGGCCTGAGCACTGCCCACAATCTCCTCTACTGTTTCACCTTTCATTCTTAAAGCTGCCAGTAACGCGCCTATCTGGGCGGGAGTCGTCCTTCCCTCCATAACATGCTCCATCAGAAGCCGCGCCTCACCCATCCTGAGGTTTTCTTTTTTTACCACCTTATTAAGCATTTCTTTAATCATTTTTTACTCTTCTCCTCTCATCTCATCTCATCTCTTCCCATCTAAGCTCTTTCATCTAAGTCTCTTTTAAACTCCTTCGTCCAAGCTTTTTCGTCCAAGCGCTTTCATCTAAGCTCTGCTCGCCCCGTCTTTTCCCATCTACATCCTATGGTCATAATCCTTTTCGGCTATTTCCACCGCTTTTAACAGTGCTTCAGCCTTATGCAACGTCTCCTGATATTCCCTCGCCGGGTCTGAAGCAGCCACAATCCCCGCTCCTGCCTGGATATAACCGATCTCCTTTTGCACAATTAAAGTCCGGATCGTAATACAAGTATTCAGCTCCCCTTCATAGGTTATATAGCCTACCGTTTCGGCATATGGTCCTCTAGTGGTTGGTTCCAACTGAGCAATAATCTCCATGGCTCTGACTTTCGGGGCACCAGATACCGTCCCCGCAGGAAAACAGGTTCTTAAAACATCAAAACAGGTGCAATGAGGCAACAACGTCCCGGTAACCTTTGAAACTAAATGCATTACATGAGAATATTTTTCTATTTCCATAAGACTTTCTACTTTTACCGTGCCGTTTTGGGCCAGCCGTCCTAATTCATTACATCCTAAGTCTACCAGCATCAAATGTTCCGCCCGCTCTTTCTGATCATGCAATAATTCCTGTTCCAACTCACTTTCACGAAGCTCATCCGCCGCCCGGAGCCTGGTTCCGGCAATCGGTCTAATCTCCATCCGCCGGTTTTCCACTTTTACTAATATTTCGGGGGACGAACCGACAAAGAATAGGTCGTCAAACTGTAAATAAAACAGATACGGAGAAGGATTTAACGAACGCAAAACCCGGTATATTTCTAAGGGCTCAGTTTGCAAGTGAACCCTCATACGCTGTGCCAGAACGACCTGCGCAACCTCCCCTTTTCTGATATATTCTTGTGCTTCCGCCACCATCTGCCGGTACTGTTCCGCCGTAAGGTCAGCCTTAACGGAAACGGGGGCATGCCCGGAGGTGGTCTTGAGACTTTGGAGGCTTTTCTCGGATAAATCCGGGTCTAATCTTGCTTCTAATCTTGCCCGCAACAGCTTTATTTTTTGAACAGCGTTCTCATAATCTAAACAGGGATTATCCGTAACCTGAACATTTACGACCACCTGTAATACTTGCCGCACATGATCAAGAATAAAAAACGCCTCGGGAAAAATCAACATACACTCGGGGAACTCGGGGTCTTCTTTTTTCTTAAGAGGCAATTTTTCATAATATTGTACCATTTCATAGCCTAAATACCCTACCGCACCGCCTGTAAAACCGGAAAGCCCCGGAGCCTTTACAAATCGATACCTTTTAAAAATCTTTTCCAACTCCGCTAATGGATCTTGCCCCACATATTCCGCTGTTTGGCCATTTTCCCAAATATTGACCCGGTCATTATGGGTACTGAAAATAAGACGGGGTTCGGAACCTATAAATGAATATCTGCCAAGGCTTTGCCCTTTTTCCACACTTTCCAGTAAAAACCCATAGGAACCCCTCTTTGTTTTAAGAAACACCGATAAAGGCGTTTCCAGTGCCGCCGAATACTCTTCATAAACCGGAACAAGATTGCCCTTTTGGGCCAACTGCTTAAAATCTTCTCCACATACCGGATACATCTGCAACACACTCCTTCACAACTAAAAAAATATTATATTATGAGAAATCATAAAGTGACTATCAAAAAGTAACTATCAAAACACAAAACAGTCTAAGGGCAAGCTGCCTTAGACTGTTTTGTAAACAGAAATATAATTAGAATTAAAATACCTAATATAACTTCTTAATACATTTGAACTCGTCTCATCTCGGCTTCGCTTTGCTTAACTTATTTAACTCAACTCATCTAAACTGATTTTAATTATACTATAACAATATCTGTTAAGTAAAGTATTTTTTACCTAGATTTTTTAACCAGCTTCTTCATTCTTATAAACATTCTTATAGTATCTTAATTATGGATTAAGCTCAAATTTTATTATCGCCTGGTAATGGCTCCTTGCGGACAGCTCTTTAAACACTCTCCGCACCGAATACATTCCGGGTTATTCGGTGTTTCACCGGGATTAAGCCCCAGCCGGCAACTATTTTGACACACGCCGCAGCCTGTACATTTTTCCTTATCGAGCTTGTAACCATAATAACTAAACGGATTGAACAGTGCATAAAAAGCTCCCAAAGGACAGATATACCTACAGAAGGGCCGATATATCAAAAGAGAAAGAACTATTACGATCAGAAGGATTACCAGCTTCCATATAAATAAAAAGCCTAATGCCGCTCTAAGCCCCCTATTGATTAGCGTAAGCGGTATTCCTCCCTCCAGCGTACCCGCCGGACAAATATATTTACAAAAATACGGCGAGCTTAAGCCGAGCTGATCTACCAAAAGCAAAGGTAACAGTACTACAAATACAGAAAGTACAACATATTTAAAATATTTTAAAGTGCCGTTTAATTTTACAGGCACTTTAAATTTTGGGGATGGGATCTTATGCAGTAAATCCTGTATAAACCCAAAAGGGCACAGCCAGCCACAGATAAACCGCCCGAATAAGATGCCGAATATCCCCATTAACCCTAATACATATAGCGAAATATTATATTTGGCAGTACCGATTACCGCTTGCAAAGAACCGATTGGACAAGAACCTAACGCTCCGGGACAAGAATAGCAATTAAGCCCCGGTACACATAGGCTTTTTATTTTTCCTCTGTAGATTCTGCCGCTGATAAATCCCTGCAAATTAGCATTAGTTATGATGCTGGCAATTATTTGGGTTAAGGTACGTTTATCCAAGGCCAATGCACTCCAAGCATATATTTACCGCTTTTTGCAATACCACAGCAATTTCTCCTCTGGCGATTCCGCTAATTAGCATTAACGTAAAGAAGCCTAATAAGACTGTTCTTAAAAAATTCTTCTTCACACCCCACGCACCTACTTTATTTTCTCTAAAATACTCATGATGCTTTCCTGATATTCCTGCTTTGTACACGCACCCTCAATAACCTCGCCCACGATCCTGCCTTTACTATCAACGAAAATTGTCGTGGGGAATAATTGCACTTTTTTCAAAAGACCGGAGGTTAGTTTCGCATCAGGAATAATATTGGGATAAGTAACATCAAGCTTTTTAACAATACTCCGAGCTTCATTCGTAAGTTCGTCTGCTGTTTTGGGATCGACAATATCGGATACAATTCCTATAATATTCACCTTTTGCTCCTTCATTTCCCAATAAAGCATTTCTATATCCGGCATTTCTTCAATACAAGGTTTGCAAAAAGTACCCCAAATATTAATCATGGTTAAATCGTGATTTTTAAAAATACTACTGTCAATAGCTTTCCCCTGAATATCTTTAGTGGCAAACTCTATTTTATCTATTCCCAAGGAGTTTTTCCAATCGATATCTTTATTATGATTAGAAAAAATAAGCAATATAATTCCCAATATAATTAAAGAAATGAACCCTATCGTTAGAATCTTCTTCACTTAAAAATCTCCTCCCGTCTTTTAATCGTAAACTCTAAAGCATTTTAAAATATATCTAAAACAATTTAATTATAACATGAAATGTTTCTTCTCTGTTAATTTTAATCTAAAAATATGAAAAAGGACGCTATCTATTAAAACAAGCGTCCTTCTTTTTGGGGGTACAATAATCATAAATATATTATTTACATCTCGTTACATTTTATAACCTATAACTACGCCATGTTATGAGTTACATCCTTTATCCACAGCCCTGATTTTAACCGTGTAATACTCATAATACATTTGCATATTTCCTCAAATATAGCCAGGGCATAGACAATATACACGGGAAAATGGAAAACAAAAGCACCTAAAATAGTCAAGGGTACGCCAATAAACCACATAGTAAACCCTTCTATTAAAAATGCTTGCTTCGCATCTCCGCCACCCCGTAAAATACCTACAATAAGAATAATATCTAACACCCTGATAAAGAAGGTTACAGATATGATATACAAAATAAGCTGGGAAGCATGTCTCACTGTACCGGAAATATTGAAAAAACCGAGAATAACAGGTGAAATCACTGCAAGAAGTAACCCTAAGCCAATACCTATTACCACGGAAAGAAGGGAAAACCTTCTGGCATAATTCCTACTAAGCTGCTCCTCTCCCGCTCCGATACTATTTCCTACCATTACTGCCGCCGCGCTGGACATTCCAAAAACAACAACTAAAAATAATTCATTCACCGTATTACAAATTTGAATGGTGGCTACAGCCTGAGTCCCCATTCTTCCATAAACCGCCAGATAAACCAGACAACCCAATCCCCAGCATAAATCATTCAAGATAACCGGCAAAATTGTCCGATAGGATTTTTTCACAAATTCAAAAGTTAGATCGGTCAGTTCACCCACTGAAGCCGCCAGTACTCCTTTACTACCATAAACAGAGCCTACCAGAATCAAAGCTTCAACTACCCTAGCTATTACGGTAGCAAGAGCGGCTCCTTCCACCCCCAAAGCCGGTGCCCCAAATTTTCCGAAGATCAGCATATAGTTAAAAAAGGCATTAACAAGAAGAGCCACAGCACTTATCAACATAGGATGAAGGGCATTTCCGATAGACCTTAGCGAAAAACTATACACAAATGTGATAGCGGTAAACAGATAACTTACCAATACTATCCGCAAATATTTAGCACCTAAATCTATTACCAAAGGATCATTATTGAAAATGAAGATAATCTGTCTGGGATTAAAAAGACCCAGCACTATAAACACTAAAGATACCATCACCGCCGAGCCCAACCCTATTCCCAATATCCGCTTAATATTCTCAAGATCTTTCTTCCCCCAGAATTGGGCAATAAATATCCCACATCCGGCAGATAGACCTATTAAAAACATATTGAAAAAAAAGAAATATTGATTAGCAATTCCCACCGCGGCAATTTCCGTTTCGCCTAACTTCCCTACCATTATGGTATCAATCATATTTATAAAAGATAATATGAAATTTTGCATCATGACTGGTAACGCTATTATTAACATCTTATTATAAAATTCTTTATCGGCAAAAATGCCATCAAATAGTCGAATTATTTTATTCATGTCACTCTCCCTAAAACAGTACATATTACATAATCACATTATAATCTATTTCACTGGTAAATATTATTTAGACAAACATACTAAAGACCGGGCTAACATTAAAAACCTGGTAGAAATTATTATACCGTCTTTTGCGTTACATATCAACCAAATAGGCATCTCCAAAAAACCAAAAGCTACCGGAAAAAATAATAATAAAAATAAAACGAACATAATGTTGGGCAAGCATTGTGTTCGTTTTTTACTAACTACTTATTCTTCCTTTTTTCACTTACGCCTCCCGGGTATCCACAGTTATAGTTATAAACCCGGTAGTTTATGGACTTTATCGCGATTCATCTATATTGTACGTGCAACGTCATAGGCATCCCATATGGCAGTCATTATATTGGCCGCGTTTCTGGCATCTCCAATAAGATACAGCTCTGTAAACTTGCCGTTTAACTCCTCAAATAGTTGGCTGTCGGGTCTATAGCCAACAGACAAAACAATGGTGTCAGCCTTAATGGATCTTCTGGCCGTTTGTGGATCGGTAATAATAGCGGCATCATCAGTAACTTCAATTAATGTTGAATTGAGAATCACCCCGACATTGTGGAAGGTTAAAAGGTCGATCAACATGATTCTATTCATATGGGGAATGGGTCTTCCTGAGGTCATAAGGCTATCAAAGGCCTCAACAATTGTCACCTTTTTACCTTGTTTAGCAAGATAGAGAGCTGTTTCACAGCCTACAAGCCCCCCGCCGATTATTACCACATTATTTCCCGCACTTTTGGTTCCCTTAAATATCTCTACAGCGTAAACGACATTACTCCTCTCTACACCCGGAAGATTAAGTTTAATAGGATCAGAACCGGTAGCTACGATGATCGCATCAGGTTTTTCCGTTTCAATTAGCGCCTGATCAGCCTTAGTTCCCATCCTTATGTCGATATTAAGTTCTTTCATTTCGTGTTTGTACCAATTAAGCAGTCTTTTGTCATCTACTTTAAAGTCAGGACTTGAAGCTTCATTCAAGTGTCCGCCAAGCTCATTGGTTTTTTCATATACTATCACATCATGCCCTCTAAGCTTACATACTCTTGCCGCTTCCAATCCCGCAACTCCCCCGCCAATTATCAGCACCTTTCTCTTTTTATTGGCAGGAACTATTTCATATTCTTTTTCACGTCCTACGGCAGGATTTACAGCACAAGATTCAGGTTTCCCTTCAAACATTCTGCCCATACATCCATCATGGCAGCCGATACATGGACGAATACTCTCTATTCGGTTCTGAAGCACTTTTTTCGGCCATTCGGGGTCGGTTAACAATCCCCTTCCAATCCCCACCATATCAACCTTACCCTCGGCAAGGGCTTTTTCCGCCAATTCGGGAATATCCATTCTTCCGGCCACAATTACCGGCACCGTTACAACTTGCTTTAGCTTCTCGGAAAGCGGAAGGTATAAGCCATGTTCCTGATAAAGCGGCGGATGCGCCCAATACCAGGCGTCATAGGTACCAGCGTCCGCATTGAATGCATCATATCCTGCCTGTTCTAAGATCTTTGCTGCTTCCAGCCCTTCATCCAAATCTCTTCCCTTTTCCTCGAAATCCTCTCCGGGAAGTCCGCCTTGTCGCCAGTCCTTGATATAACTTTTTACACTGAATCTAAGGCAAACAGGAAAATTCGGGCCTGATGTACTCTTTATTCTTTTTACAATTTCAATAGGTAAAGTAAGCCTTCCCCTAAGGTCTCCTCCGTATTTGTCCGTTCTTCGATTAAACATGGCCATTGTAAATTGGTCTAAAAGGTAACCTTCATGTACAGCATGTATTTCCATGCCGTCAAAACCCGCTTCCATCGCGATGTGAGTAGCTTCGCCAAACCTTTCAACCATTCTTTCAACCTCTTTGGTCGTAAGTTCCCGGCAGGTTACTGTCGGATCCCAATAATTTGGTATGGCTGAAGGAGCAACAGGCTCACAATCCAAAAAACCGGGTGCTCCGCTTCTGCCAAGTCCAAAGGTTATCTGGATAAATATCTTGGCTCCATATGCATGGACATGCTCAACAAGTTCCGTAGCCGACCGGATAAATTGGATAGGATTTATCGTTATACACGGGAAGCTGGGCATCTTAAGTTTTTCAATTTCATTTTCCACTTTCACCGCGCCGGTAATGATTAAACCCGTTCCGCCTTTGGCCCTCTCTACGTAATAATCGACGGCTCTTTTAGTCCAGGAACCTTCCACAGATATAAGCCCGAGATTGGCCATAGGAACCATGGCAATTCTGTTTTTGATTTGCACTTTTCCAATGTTAATTGGCTCAAATAATTTAGACATCAAAATTCCCCTTTTTTGATAGATTTTATAATGTTAATATAACCAAAAATATAAATTAAAATAATTACATAGGGAGCATCCTATTGGATCAAGACCGTTAATAGGCGCCCCCATATCCGCAAGTTTTCATAGGCGGTCAAATTATGATAAAACCCGGGGGTTTCAATAATTGAGCCTATTTTTCGATAAGTGCTATGTTCATTTTCTCGGAAATCCATCCCAAACAATCGGATTGTTCCTGCCGTTGGCTTCACAAGTTGTAATATCATTTTCATGGCCGTAGTCTTCCCGGCTCCGTTTCTGCCGAGCAGACCATAAATTTTACCTTTAGGCACATGAAGATTGAAGTTATTAACAACGGTAGATGTTCCATATTGTTTTGTTATATTTTTCGTTTCAATGATGTGTTCCATATACATCTTCCCTTCTTTTTATGGATTGCCGCTTGCGCCAGACTGCACTTTTATTATCAGTTCAAAAGCGAGAAGAGACAAGAAACCTATCGTCACAACAGAAAAAAGCCCCGACACTTTTCGTGTCAAAGGCTTATTTTCGAAGGTTTGTAACTTTTTTTACTTCATCTGGCTGCTTTTTATCAAAAACGACACTTTTGTTAGAAGCAGTATAAATAAAAGTGCAGTTACATAAGGCTCTTTTGCCGCAGCAAAAAAACAGATAGAAAATACTTCAATTATAAATGAATATTTGGCAGAAAGTTTTTGCCATTGTTCTTTTTCAAGGCAGCTCAATATGAACTGGGCAATACCAAGTACGATAATGATAGTAAAAACAACCCAATAGATTGCAAGGTTTATTGGTGTTGTGTCTATATCGGTTCACCCATTAACAAGATCTTATCCCTAGTTATTCATGGGCTTGTCCTCCATTTCGTGGTTAATGATCAAAAGCCAAAAACCGCACGAAAGCCCGCCCCCAAAAAAGGGGCAGGCTTTCGTACGGTTTTTGACAGCCAAGCTATCTTATTATCTCCCTATCAAGTTATACAGCACCTGTGCCATCTGGGCACGGGTAGTGCCACCTGTAGGTTCAAGCTTCCCGCCACTACCGGATATGTTGCCGGTTTCTACCAAATAGGCCATAGCCTCCTTAGCCCAGGGTGCAATGCTTCCGGTATCAGTGAAATCAGCTAGTTTTTTGCCTGAAACTCCCTTGGGCAGCTGACCGATGACCTTCAAGGCATTGTAGAGCAAGGTAACCATTTCCTGACGGGTAATTTCTTTATCGGGTGCGAACATATTATTGCCTACCCCTGCAGAAATGCCCAATCTCCTGGCCGCTGCCAGATACCCAGTATACCAGGTATTCCCTGCATCGGCAAAATTATTTATCGGGTTTTCGTCCGCTGCAATTCTATAGGCTTTAAGCAGCAAGGTGATAAACTGACCTCGGGTAAGGTTAAGCTCAGGGCTGAACCTGCCATTACCCGTACCCGATGTTATGCCACGAGCTGCTATGAAGGATACAGCATTGTTATACCAGGCATTTTCCGCCACATCAGTAAAGCTAACTTTGTTGTAACCCACAGCAAAATAGCTGAAATGAGTGGTGGTAAAGATTACAGTGCCACTCTCGACGTCATAGCGTCCGTTAGGAACTACTATGGTATTTCCGTTTCCGTCGATATACCAGATGACAATACTTTCAGGGTTAACCAATTCTTCCGCCGTTGGCGTGTAGAGCATACTTACAGTCACAGGCGCATTAGGGTTATTCCAGTTGGTCTGCCTGCCATCTATGGAAAGTGTAAGTTGTACCAGTGGCCTGTCTCCGACGGCGTCCTGGACATCCTCTGGTAGGCTTGATTTATCCCCCTGACCGATGGTAATCTGTGCCTTATCTCCGTCTGCGTCCGTAATACCTGTCAGCATATTGGACGGAACAGTGATGTTGCCCGCATTAGTATTGAGATTAAGCGTACCCTGAACATCAGTCGTTGACAGATCTGGAACCGGTATGCCGACTGAATAGGTGTCGACATTGGGTATAGATGGTATCGTGATGATGGTTCCTCCCTCGGTAAAGCTCTGAGAATCCGTGCCTATGGAGGCTATTTCGGCATCCTTGTCAACCGTGACCGGGAGCGTCGTTTCAGTACCGTTTTCCGCTTTTACATCCGCTTTGTAGGCCGGGGCTGTTGGAGTCGTCGGAGTGCTGCTTCCGCCTCCACCACCGCCTTTGTACGTCCATTTGGCGTACAAATCCACATCGGCAGTGATAGTAGTGGAGCTGGTGTACAGCGTCCCTGCGCCGTTTTGCCCGCTGAACCAGCCACCGAAGCTGTATCCGCTTTTCGTCGGATTGTCCGGCCAGTTGGCTCCGAGAGCGGAGTCGCTGGTCACGGTTTTGCTGGCATAAAGCGAACCGTTGCTGTAAAAGTTTACGGTATGGGTAGCAGAAACGGGGTCAGTCGGCGTCGCCGATACGCTTACCTCCGCACCGTTGCCGGCGCTGTTAACCGCCCGCACTTTAAAGGTATATTCTGTACCGTTAATTAGTCCGGTGAAGGTATGAGTGGTATTTAATCCCGCATCCGTCCAGTTTACGCCGTTGTCTTTCGATACCTGATATTTTGTGACAGCGCTGCCCCCATCGCTGGCGGGAGCAGTCCAGCTTAACGCCACCTGACCGTCGCCGGGGGTAGCGATGAAGGTCTGCGGTGCGGCGGGCACGGTGACCGCTTCTGTATTCTGCCATCTCAGGAATGGATAGCCGTCATTAAAACTGGCGTTAATATCCCATATCGCAACAAAATCCCAGTTTTCAAAAGTCGCTAGCTGTTTCATCTCAGCTGTGGTCTTGCCTGTGCCGCCAGCGGATGTATTTAAGAGTGATGTTTCTTTATCCCAATAACAGCCGGTGACAGTTGCGTCCATACTACTGCCTACCAGACCGCCGATCCTGTTTGTTCCAGCTACTGCTCCGGCGGCAAAGGAGTCTGTGATGGGTCCGGAGTTCCCGCCCACCAGACCGCCGACATCCAAACCGCCGTTCACCGTACATAGAGAATAGCATGCCGTAATTTCGCCGCTGTTTGAGCCTGTCAGACCGCCGGTATAATCGTTAGCCGTCACAGTGCCTGCGGAGCAGGATCCGGTGATTATCCCTTCGGTCAGGCTTTCACCCACCAAGCCGCCGACACTGTCTCCTTCGCTGACCACTGTTGCATCAGCCCAACAATTGGTAATCGCACCACGATTATAACCCACCAAGCCTCCTGTCCAGTCGCCATATTCTATTTTTTTAGTACCCGTTACATCACCCATGAAGCAGGAACCGATAAGTGAACCGTTATTCCTACCTACCAAGCCGCCTGTATCCCATTCACCTGTTACACTGCCGCTAACGCTTACGTTGCTTATATCGCCGCTGTTATTGCCCACCAGGCTCCCGACATAATAACAACCGATTACATCCACACTTTTAAGCGCTAGGTTGCAGATTTCTGCTTCTGCCTCAGTATAACCGAACAAGCCTGCCGGAATATAGTTGTTCGATGCTCCAACCTGAGCAATATAAAGACCTTTAATGGTATGACCGTTGCCGTCAAAGGTGCCGGTGAAAGTATTGGTCGACGTGCCTATAGGCGCCCAGCCCGAACCTGATCTGTAGCCGCTCAAATCTAAATCCGCAATTTGCCCAAAGTGCTTGTCAAGGTGGTTGCGGACATTATAAAGCTGATCCGCTGTGGCTATAAGATACGGATCCTCCGGCGTGCCACTGCCTCCGGCAAACTCCGCACCAACCTGCCATATCAAAAATGGATAGCCGTCATTTTCGTCGGTGTCAATACCCCAAATCGTGTCAAAATCCCAATCCGCTTCAACATTAGAATCATAAGTCGCCTGCTGCTTCATTGCGACGGAGCCTGCGCTGATACCGCCGTCGGAGGATTCCTGCCCTGATGTGTTGTTATTCCAAAAACTGCCGACTATATTAGCGCCTGAAGAATTGACGCCTATCAGTCCGCCGGTGTTAGAATTGCCGCTTACAGCTCCGATCTCATAACAATTGGTAACATCGGCCTCGTTATAACCAATCAGGCCGCCAACGTATTGATGCCCTGATACATTGCCCCAGGCATAGGAATCTCCTACGGGACCGGTGTTTTTACCGACTAATCCTCCAAAATGTGTATATGTAAAATCAACCTCATCGGCTTTTGTTACATTCCCCTTGGCATAAGACTCGGAAATAGGAGTTTCATTACTGCCTACCAGACCGCCGATGTATGATTTCCCTGTCACCGCACAGGCAGAATAAGAAGCAGAAATTTCGGAGATTCCTCCGGAGCCGGCGTTGATGAAGGTCGCTCCGACCAGCCCGCCGACAT
>DHPU01000040.1:24263-27461 GCA_002407935.1 Peptococcaceae bacterium UBA5356 | reverse complement strand
TTGTTTACAACAATAATTTCAACACCATTGTATATGTTTGTCAACATTATTGATTACTGTTTATTTCCTCCTTATGACTAATTCTTACGAAAGGTTTAGATAGAGAGAATCCCGGCTAAGCGATAGTCATCAAGATTAATTGTTTTGGACTGATTAATCGCCCAATCAATATCAAAATTTCTGATCTTCTCCCCATCAACTCCCAACATCTTTTTCCGTTCTCCGCGCAGCAGTAGATTTACCGCTTCCGCTCCCATGCGGCTAGCCAATAACCGATCCTGGGCACTGGGTCCCCCGCCCCGCTGGATATAACCCAGTATAGACAGACGAGTTTCCAGCCCTGACTTTTCCATGATTTCCTTGGTTAATTGCATTGCATCAGCCGCTCCTTCAGCAATGACAATAATACTATGCTTCTTGCCTCTGCGATTTCCTCTTTTTATATTTTTAACCACCGCATCAATATTAATAGGGAATTCCGGAATTAATATTGATTCTGCCCCACTCGCCAATCCTGCCTCCAGTGCAATAAAACCAGACTTCCTCCCCATGACCTCAATGACAAAAATCCGTTCATGGGAAGTAGCTGTATCCCTTATTTTATTGATGGCATCAACTACCGTATTTACTACCGTATCAAACCCTATCGTCGCAGTAGTACAGGGGATATCATTATCAATCGTACCGGGAATACAAATGGTGGGCATCCCTAGTTTATCTAATTCCAGAGCACCCCGAAAAGTCCCGTCACCCCCAATTGCAATAACCCCCTCAACTTCCTCCTCACGCAAATTAGCGACGGCTTTTTCCTGGCCTTGCCCTGTTAAAAATTCATCACAACGGGCAGTAAGCAGAACCGTGCCACCTCGCTGAATAATATCGGCAACAGAGCCAAGGTTCATCCGAATAAAATCCTTCTCGATTAAGCCGGTATAACCTCGACGAACTCCCAGAACCTCTACATCATAATAAATAGCAGTACGAACAACCGCCCGTATCGCCGCATTCATGCCGGGGGCATCCCCGCCACTAGTTAAAAGAGCAATCTTTTTCATTCTATTACCTCCCTACCATCTTAGTAAGTATCCATTTACTAAGTTTTCATTAAAGTGTTCCTTTATTAAGAGCATTTAATACACACCCATAAATACGCTTATTTCGCCCCGAACTGCTCAGTCATTTGCTCTTTTTGACCACAAGAAAGCTTCCCTTCCGGACATTTCCCCAACACATAACAACTCGGCCCAAATCTATTGAAAAGAGCGGGCGAGACGGCACGCAATTTCGTTAACATTTCCCTGGCTATCTCCCGAATTTCCCACTGTGCCCTAGTACACGTCCGCAAACGCAGGAAGTGGAAAAACTCCCGGCCATTCATGGAAGTAAGTACATCAACCAAATTACCGCTTAAATATAAATAAACTAAATCCTCCTTAGCCACACCGGCTGCTACAAACTGCTGGAAAACCTGTTGATGTTCTTCCCAAACAAGTCTGTATCTTGTCAAAAGCTCCGGCTTTTGCTTAATGGAATCTGGTATAACATAACCCTTGCTTAAGCCAAATTCCGTAAAAGAAGGAACACTGATTGATTGCATTCGATGACGAACCAAATGCGTAAGCCCGGCCAAAGTCAGATTATTGATTCTAAAAGTAAAGGAAATCTGCTCTAATTCTCGTTTCCTGTTATCCTCACAAACAACAGCGAGTACTTGATCCAACAATTTCTCATTTTCTTCGATAGCTTTCCTCCCCTCAGCACTGGAACAAAGCCGATGCTTAATTAAGGCTGCTATCGCCACGATCTTTTCCGGATGCTCCGGATAATTTAAAAGCTCACAAAAAGCTTTACTGTAATCATCACTGCTTGCTCCCCCTTGGTCGTCCTTATTACTCTGTTCCCAAAGCGTTTCCTCTCTTTTCTTGAGCCCTGTTTTCTCTAGAACTTCTTTTGTCAAAACCGCCCGCAGCCGCTCCTCTTGATCATCACGGTTTTCCGGCAAAATCACGTCAAAAATCCCCGGAGCAATTTTTCGAGCTTGTTCCCAAAGAGATTGCCCAATTATCTGTAACTCTTGATACTTGCTGCCCCTTCCCTCTAATGCCGCATAAATAATATGATGTAACTCCCTAGCATTTACCGTACAGTAAAAATTACTCCGATACCCATACGGCAGAATAAAACGGGCATCCTCCCGCGGAACACCATTTTCCTCTAAAAATTCATATTCTGAAAAAAGTTTTTTAATGTGCGTATTATATAAATTATTAAGATTTTGCCTGACAGAATCCGCTACCTTTTCCTGAAATCTAAACTCTGGCTGATAATACCCCATTTGGCTGAAATCCACATAACGCCTAGACTTTACCGTAAAAGAAGCCAACCTAAATTCAATCATAAATTGCTCCACAAAAGCCGACACATTTTCAAAAGCGATCGTAAAACAAGCATGTTCAATCGTCGTAGTATGACCTAATTTTAAAACATTCCTAATTAACTTTTGCGCCTTCTCCAGATCCTGATTATTTCCGTATATCTCCAGCGCAGTTCCTTTAGTAGTCGAAATACCGGCAGCCGAAGCACAAAGTCTTTCCGGCTCTGGCGTATAAGTAATAATCTTAACTTTCGAAGAAGCTTGTTCCATAAAAAAACCTCTTTCCCTCTGTAACTTCTAGTCATTTCCTGTATTTTATCATACTTGCTTTTCGATGTGAATGATTAGTCACTAAACAACTCAAAAGGGAGGGCTTTTCATGTGTAATTCTACCACAGATGTGTATGCAACGAAACGAGAAACTATTAATTGTTTAAAAAGTTTAGTATCGAAAGAAAAACAGGTTGAATCGAAGTTTGTGACCCAATCAATTTACAGTATTTTAAGATTGAAAAGTATTGTTCTTAAGAATATCGCCACAACTTTAACATGAAATCGGGGGAAGAGGCCAACTAAATATGCTGGTAGCGTCCCGAACCAACCACATTTCCGGGAACATTCATCAGCTAAAATAGGCGTTTGGCAATCGTTCCGGATGTTTCTCATTCAACTTTAACTATGACGGTGCCGACAGAAGAACCAAAATGCAACTCACCCTTCCCAAGCCTCCCAAGTGCTTCCAACTAGGCCTCAGCAGCCTGTTTAACAGTAAAAATCAAGCCAATGAAAAGGACATTAGTTCATGGCTTTACAACGGTAAGGAT
>DHPU01000040.1:0-24170 GCA_002407935.1 Peptococcaceae bacterium UBA5356 | reverse complement strand
CTTTACAACGGTAAGGATCACAAGATAGAAATGCAGATAATAATATTGATTCCAGATATGTTCATGCAAAGGAGTGTTTAAATCAATCAATAGTAAGTCGGAGCGATGAGAAAAGAAGGAAAGAGAATGAAATCGCTATTCTCTTTCCCACCTATTTATATCTCATTTAAAGATTTGTAAGGAGGAAAATGAAAAATGTTTAAAAATAATGTGATAGCCCTATTAGTACACACATGTCTAAGCTTTATTGCTATGTTTATATTTATTAACCTAAATGATGGGAGTATATCAAAAATCATTTGCACAATTCCTCAAAAGATATTTGCATATTCTACATTAACGTTAATAATAGCAGCAATATATTTATTAACAGGATTTAACTTAAAAGATCAAGGTTTAATACTAACAAATGCCTTATCTGTTTCGGTAGTTTCCCTTATTCTTATAAGCGTATGGTTTTTCAGCGAAATATTAAATATATTACCAAATGGATATTACTCAATTTTTAACTTTTCCTTTTTCCCATTGCTGTACATTTTTTCAAACAACAAACTTGTGGGGATAATATTATTATTTATTCCATCTATATTATTATTTACAGGATTACAATTAAAATTAAGGAAAAAAGTATAGAAGAACAACACAAAAAAATAACCCCAAAAACTCAGATGTCCTGTTGTGGGTCGCAATAATTATATCTGCTCACTTGAAAATGTAAAATGGAAGCAATTACAGCATCAGTTTTTGTATTCCCTCCGGCGTAATACCGTGACGTTTTATCAGATCGTGAAGCGCTCCCTCCGTTTCGGCGGGAGCGCTCCAGGCCAATCCGCAGCCTGCAGTTATTTCTTTAGGCACGGGGATCAGTCGTCCGTCTATCCCTTCTGCCTTTGCAGCCTTTTCCATTTGGAGTGCGGCTGTTGTCGTTTTAAAGATAATAACGATCCGCTCGGTTTTTTTTCGCTTCATTTTTTGTCCTCTGTCTCTCTATTCCTCGGCAAGTTCCCTTACCGCTTTGATGCCGATATTAATTTCCTCCTCTGTATTAAACGGGGAAAAGGAGAACCGCACGATGCCCCGCCGCGACGTACCAAACGCCTCATGCATTAAGGGGGCGCAGTGGCCCCCGGCGCGGGTGCAAATGCCATAGTCTTCATACAGTGCATCGGAAACCGCGCCCGCGTCCTCGTCACCCAGGTTCAAAGCTACAATTGCCGCCCGGTTCGGTGTGGAGAAATCACCGTAGATCCTCACTCCCATAATATCCTTAACGCCGTTATAAAAACGACCGGCAAGGTACTGTTCATGTGCACAAAGCGAATCAACACCTTTTTCTTTCAGAAAAGCCAGTGCAGCAGAAAGTCCGGCTATACCGTGGGCATTCATAGTACCTGCCTCCAACGCGGTCGGCATATCGTGCGGGTGTTCCTTGGAAAAAGTATGCACCCCACTGCCGCCAACGAGTAAAGAAGGAATGATCACGTCCTGCGCCACACACAGCCCGCCTGTACCCTGCGGCCCCAAAAGGCTCTTGTGGCCGGTAAAGCACAACACCGAAATGCCGATTTGTTCCATATTAATATTGAACACCCCTGCCGTTTGAGACGCATCCAGAATAAACAAAAGCCCATGCGCCCGACAGAAGGCACCGATATACCCGATATTCAGCAGATTTCCGGTTACATTAGAGGCATGGGTACAAATGACAGCCTTCGTATTTAGACGCAAATTTTTCGCAAAATCCCCATAATCAATGCAGCCGTTCTGATCGGCAGAAAGAATGCTGAGCTCTGCCCCCGTACGGTACAGCGGCCGCAGGACAGAGTTATGTTCCAATGCGGTTGTAATCACATGGTCAGATGGGGAAACCAACCCAGCAATGGCAATGTTGAGCGCTTCGGTGGAGTTCTTGGTGAAGGCCATCCGCTGCGGGTCAGACAGACCAAACAGCTCTGCCGCCTGCTCCCTGCACCCGTAGACGACGCGGGAGGCGGACAGGGTTGCCTGGTGCGCGCCCCGACCTACCGAACCGATGGTGTGCATGGCCTCAAACACTGCCTGCGCCACGCAGTCCGGTTTCAAAAAACTGGTTGCCGCTGAGTCAAAGTATATCACAGCAGTTTTCTCTTCCTTTCTGTGTAAAAGGCAGTTTTACCGTATTTTAAGGACGAATGACCTTTCCTGCCTTCATCATGGTTTCCGCGATGACGTACATATTGGTCACCGAGCCGACTGCCAGTTTGTCGGTCAGCCCATAATGGTTGAGGCAGGTGCCGCAGGTCAAAACCTCGGTACCGTTCGCTTCCAGAACCTTGAGGTCGGCCACGCTTTCGGAATCCCCGGCAGACAGCTTTGCCCCGCCGTTATACATCAGCACGGTGTCCGGCGCTTTGTCCAGCTGGGTCAATGCATAAACAAATCCCTTCATAAGCGCAGCACCCAAGGTGTCATCGCCGGCGCCCATGGTGTTGGAAGACAGTATAACAACGGTTTTTCCCGTGGGTGCAAACGTCAGCGGTTCGCAAACGGGGCAGCTCTCTGTGCTGATCGCCGTGCCGCCGATAGTTACCTGATAGTCCCCGTCTTTCTGCTCAGAAACATAGGGCAATCCCATCTGTTTCGCCATCATCTCCAGATTCCGGCAAGCAATATCATTGTCCACCAGTATAACAACGGTTTCACCATTTGCGGACTGAATTGCCTTCTTTGTCTCAACGACAGGCTGAGGACAAGCTTTTCCTCTGGCGTCTACTAAAATTGCCATTTTTACAGCCTCCTTTATTTTTCAATAATAATTTTAAATCTATGCGTGGGATTAACTTAAAGCATCTCAATAAATGCTGCCAAACGGGTCGTCAATTGGCCAACATCCGAGGAGGAATAGTCAGTTTCCACGGAAATATAAGGAACACCCTGCTCTTTGCACAAGTTCTTAATCGCATAGCGTTCCACACTGTAAGGATGGCAGGCTTGCAGCATAATATCCGCAACGCCGTCCACCTGAAACTCTTTAATCAGCTGCGGAATCTGTTCCATACGACGAAGGTTGGGAGCCATTACAGCACAACCGATTTCCAGATACCGCTGTGCAATGGCTTCCACAATATCTTCCGCCCCGGTATCCACCATCCGGCGTACAGGTTTGATCCCTCCGCAGTTTTCAAAACATACCACGACACCGCCATTATCCTCAATAATACCTACGGTCTTTTCCATAACACCGCTAATAGGGCAGCCGGTAACTAAAATACGCTTGGCGTCTTCCGGCACAGGGCGCTTCCCTGACTCGTAATCGTTCCTTACTTTTTGGGTTATATTACAGAGTGCGGTAAGAGAAGCCTGTTGGTCAAAGCTGAATTTGGACCCCTCCAGGACCTCGTGCATATCACGGCCAAACATGGGAGGCGGAACCTGCTTCTGCAGTTCCATCAGTTCTATTCTTGCCTTACGTTCCAAATTTCTCTGACGGCTGGTTTCCCGCAACTTTTCCTCTGTGATTTTCACGCCAAACTTTTCTTCCAGCATGTCAATAAGATAGTGCAGTTCCGAAGTCCACATTTTCAAAGCGTAAGGGCGGTCGATTCCCTGAGGCAGCTGCATTACATAGGTATCCTTCAGTTCACTCAGTAACTCATACATTTTCTTTTTGCCATCACAGGTAGTCTCGCCGATAATTATATCTGAGAAATAAGTATATGGGCATTTCTGTGCCAAGGCAAAACCATAGCTGGATTTGATCAGCGGGCAAAGATTTTTGGGCAGATGGGCTTCCGCTGCAGAAATGGTCTCCTCGCTGGTGCCGCAGAGGCTGACAGTGTGTATTCCGGCGGCATCAAAAATCTCGTTTGGTGTAAATGTGCAGAATACCCCTGCAATCAAGCCGCCTTGATCTTTTACCGCTTTGGCTTTCAAAAAACCGTTTTTACGGGCTTCGGAAAATTCTTCAAATGATGAGGGCATCGGATTATCACTCATGGAAAGAAACCTCCTTTTCTGTTTTCAACTTCTGTGCACAAAGCGCAGCTCCGATAGCGCCCGCATAGCGTCCCTGCACACATGTCTTCACCTGCGTCGAGAGCTTTGCAGAAAGACACTGAATCATATAAGGACACTCACACAAACCGCCTGTCAAATAATAGCTGCCTTTGCGTTCTAATTTGCCACACTGGGATTGCACTTTGCTGGCAATAGAGTCCACAATGCCGTAAGCGATATCTGCCTTGGAAACTCCCTTGCCAATCAGACTAATTACTTCAGACTCGGCAAATACCGTACACATGGAGCTGATGGTGACGTCTTTGCCCTGCTGCGCAAATTCGCAAAGAGATGCAGGATCCAAGTCCAGCGTATTAGCCATAATTTCCAAAAAGCGTCCGGTACCTGCCGAACATTTATCATTCATGATAAAGTCTTGCACAATACCTCCGTCAATGGCAATCACCTTGGTATCCTGTCCGCCGATATCAATAATCGTTGCAGGCTCACTGCCGAACAGAAAGGCTGCCCCTTTACCATGGCAGGTAATCTCTGTCACTATTTTATCCGCATAAGGTACGGACGTCCTGCCATAGCCGGTGGCGACACAAAGTGACTTTTCCACATCGTAGCCCTTCTGTTTTAGGTCCTCCTTCGCTTTTTGGGCTACATCCGTACTGCTCCAACCTGTAGGCAGCACATTTTCATATAACAGTTCTCCGTTTGAATCCAGCACCACATATTGGGTGCTGGTTGAGCCGCTATCTATACCTATGGAATACAACTCTGCTACCCCCTCGTATGTCCTATTACAAAGTTATGACCTGATCGATGTTAGCCCCGCCCAAAACAGCGTACAGGTTGGGGAAACAGCCGATAGCAGCACCAGCAACCAATTTGTCATCAATACCTCTTTCAATGGTGCACATGTCACAACCCATCAAAATGGTGCCAAACTTTTCGTGTATCTCCTGGAGTTTATCCCCGGTGCTGCTGCCTTTGGTCAGCAGGAAGGTGTTGTCAAAGAAAAACATCATTCCGGCTACTTCAACACCGTGGCGTTCTTCCAGCATTTGCGGAATAATCATTTTGTCCAAAATCCTTTGCGCGTTATTGGTGGAAAAGATATAAGCAACTCTCATTTTTCAACCTCTCCTTTAATTATATTTTTTTGCAGCCCTGCTATCGTTAATAGCAGTATATTTGCTGGACATTCGGTTATAAGCTTCCGTAAAGCTAGACTGTCTTTTTATGCTGGCATCAGTTTTCAAGAATCCCGGTTCCGAATCAAGCTCAACGGCTTTTTCGTGAAAGGCCTGCCTCACCAATTCCGTCAAATCAGAAACGTGAGCTTTAAAGCCTTCACTCTGCCGGTTGCGCGGACGCTCAAGATCTATACGGACATCCTGTACGATTCGGCCTTTGTCTGAAGACATAACAATAACCCGGTCACTCAGATAAACAGACTCATTTACATCATGAGTTACCATCACTACAGTAGTCTTTGCTCCCTCGACTAAAACTGCCAGTTCTTCCTGCAAAAGTTCCCGCATCTGAAAATCTATGGCTCCCAGCGGTTCGTCCAACAGCAGTATTTCCGGACGACTGGCCAAAGCCCTCACTACCGCCACTCTTTGCTGCATACCCCCGGAAAGCTGTACCGGATATTTATTTTCGCTGCCATGTAAATGCGATATATCCAGCAATTCCTGCAGGCGTTCATTCTGTTCCTGTTTACCGGACTTTTTAACCTGCAGCGAATAAAGAATATTTTCTTTCACTGTCATCCAGGGAAAAAGCGCATAGTTTTGAAAAACAAAACCCCGGTCCGGTCCTGGCGTTTCCACTTTCTGTCCGGACAAAATTATTTCACCCGCATCGGTAGGCAAAAAACCGCCCAGTATGGTTAACAGAGTGGTCTTACCGCACCCGGAAGGCCCCAGCAGGGAAACATACTGCCCCCGTTCCACAGTAAAGGACATGTTCTCCAGTACTATGTGATCAGGTTTTTTATTCTGAGTAAATATTTTGGTTATCCCTTTAATTTCCAGCAAAGCCATCTTTAAACCTCCATGCTGTTATTTTTTTTTCTAAGGTTATAAAGCCTTTGTCAATTGCAAAGCCCACTAATCCTGACATAAACATTAAAGCGTACAACTGTGCCGTTTCCAAGCGCACCTGGGCTTCTACCATCAGAAAGCCGAAGCCGGCGCTGGTAGCTATGAATTCCGCGCAAATTACCGACATCCAGCCGGAACCCATGGCCAGGCGACAGCCGGTCAAAATATTCGGTATGGCTGCCGGCACTACAATATCTTTAATAATATTGGGCAAGGAAGCCCCCATACTGCGGGCGGCATTATAATAGTTGGGGTCAATCCCGTGTACTCCGACAATCGTATTAATAACCAAGGGAAAAACCGCACTCATGGTAATTAAAAATACAGTAGGGCCATCCCCCAAGCCAAACCATATGATGGACAGGGGTACCCAGGCCATAATAGGTACCTGACGCACTGAATTTATCACCGGAGAAATCGCCTGCATTGCCGTTTGCGAATAACCCATTAAAAGTCCTACCGGAATACCTATAATAAAAGCATATATAAAACCTGTAAATACCCTTCTTAAAGTCAAAGCCAAATTGGACATAATTTTGGGGTCCACCCAGGCATGAAAAAATTCTCGGGCTGTTTCCTGGAAATAAGGCAGCAACAAGGTATTTTGGATACGTTTGGCAGCAATATACCAGGCAATGATCAGGATACCCACAATAATAACGGTATAACAAGTGCCCCTGTACTTATCCAAAACATCGACCATAGTTACCTTTGTATTTCTATCGTTTGGAATTGTACTCCCATTTCTCTCCATACTTTTACCTCATTACTGCTATTCTCTATAGCTAAATGTTCGGCTAATTTTTGCATCAGTATTTCTGCACTGTTCATATCCCTTGCTGCCCGGTTGTAGGCCTTCATAAAGCTCACCAATTCAGGACTGCCAAGCAGATCTTTGTGTACTACCAGTACGGAGGCAGGGTGCTCCGAAGGCAAAGATGTGCGATAGCCATCTATTTTTAGTGCTCCCAGAATATCCATGACAATTCCTTCCACGGCATTTCTTTCCAGCGCATAGGGCAAACCTGCAGGAAGTATAGGTTTCATTTCAATACTTCTGTTCAAGTTAGACCATACTAACTTTTTCTGGGTTTCTCGAGCATTCATATAGCCTACTGTTCGCGGAACAATATCCTGCTTGGTGACTAAAACTTGAGCGTTAACCACTACCGGGCCTAAAACCTGATACGGTTGACCACTGGTTATCAATTTATCGGCACTGTCAGGACAGAGCACCGCCAGATCAAAGTAACCTGCAGATAGCGCCAGCTCCGTTTGGCTGCTGCAGCAATCCTGTAATTGTTGATAACTCGTATTAACAACTTCCAGGGCTGCGCTATCCTCTCCCGCCAAATATTTTATAAGCAAGCCGGCAGCATCATCATTACAGGCAATCCGCCATCCTTTCATCTCTGCCCGAGGGCTGAGTACAGTGCTCAGCCCCAGAGAAACACAGATAATAAGGATTATTCCTCCATAGAGGACCAATTGATTATTCTTTATCACTAAAAAGCATCCTACCAACAACTAAGGCTTCATTGGCATCTAAACAAAAACTTGAATCCTTACAAACATTGTTTTTAGTACTCCATTCTAAGCAGTGCTCTTTTGAACAGAAGAAATGCATGATATTGCAGCAGCAGCAAGACCAGGTTTTGAATTTCTTTAAATCAACATGCAACACATGAGCATCCGCAGGCTGCAAATTAACAATTTTACCACCACTCACCTCTGCCTTTATCTCTTTTCCGCATTCGGTGCATTTTGAATTCACGGTAACATCCTGGTTAAAAGTATAGGTTGAACCTAAAGCATCCACTGCGCACATAGCATAAAACTCTCGGCCGTCTTTTAACGTAACCTTATGGTTTGTTACTTTGGCGGAAACCGGATATATGGAGTAAATCTTATTATCCTCAGCGATAGCCAAGGCGTTTTTATCTCTTAATGAGATAATGATCTCTTTGACATCATCGGTAACGCCATTTATTTCAAAAGCTCCGCCATAATTAACAATATTGTTTATGATCATATTCCGCACTTCGTTTTCCCGCTGCGTCAGCTTGGAAGCGATGCTTTCAATAATCAGTCTTTGGGAATCATCGTTTTTAAACGTAAGACTTGCTCTAAAATCGGCCATTCTTAATCCTCCATTCAATTTACTAAATCTTGTCTACTTCTTTAGCCTTAGCCTTCCAATTTTCAAAACTCATCCCCAGCGGGAATGCCGGATCCACTTTTTCTTTAATAAAGGTCTGGAAATCTTCGGCGCCGGAAGCTTTAAGATAGGATGTATCCACATATTCTTCGACTTTCGCCGTATTAATATCGCTTTGCACATTGTATTTCTGCATAACTGCCAGTTGGTTATTCAGCTCCTCCATAACCAGATCCCAGGAAATGGTGCGTCCTTCTTGGTTCGTCTTTTTCCACATCGTCATCAAACCGACTTCCAGTGGGACATTGTAGTTCTTGGCAAAGATCTCCGCCGCTTTATAGGGATGTTCATACATGTATTGAATAGACAAGGTATGCGCTAACAAAACCCGTTTGGCTAAGTCCGGGTGAGCTTTCGCGAAATTAGTGTTCATAGCTACCTTGCAGCAGGTGCCTTGTTTCCCATCGCGAACTGTATTTTGCCGTGCCATAGCCCAACCGGTACCTTCATATTGCGCCATGGAACCCCACGGGTCACAACAAATGTAGGCGTCCAGTTTACCGGCTTTGAATGCGAAATATTCATCCTGATCGCTCATATTGAAGTTTTCGTACTTGGTGCTATCAACCGGAATCCCTAATTGAGTAGCCCATTCAACCCAGTTAAGGTTGTTGGTTTCCGGATCAGCTCCCAGAGATATTTTCTTGCCGATTAAATCCTCAGGCTTTTTGATGTTATTGCTGACAATCAAATATTCCGATCCGCCAGTGTGGTTTTGAGCTGCGATAAAAAGAGGTGTACCTTTGGGAACCGCCCGCAAGGTGGTGGTCCAACCAGCATAACCAACATCCATTTGTCCAGCCGCCATAGCTTCAGGTACCTTGCCGTTGCCGGTTAAATTGATTTTTAGACCTAATGCTTCATAAATGCCGGCATCCTTACCAATACAAGCAGCAGTCATATGATCACAGTTATAATAACCCATGTTAATGGTGTAATTCGCATCTTCGACACTAAGCGCTTTTAAATTATAGGTTTTGGCCAATTGCTTGTCTATTCCTCCTGCTCCCTGCGACGTTTGGCTCCCGCCGCAACCCGCGAAAACCAATACCCCCATCATTAGAATTACCACAAGAACATAGAACTTTGTTTTCTTCAACATAAATACCCCCCTTCGTTTTCTCTTAACAAGCTAGCAACAATCTTCCATACTTTCTCCAAAGAGATTTACAAACTTTCCATTTTCCCAACGGTAAATGGCGTAACCCATATTCACCCCCTTGGAGCCGGAAATTATTAATTCAATCGGGGCCTTGTCATCAATGTTCCGCCATTCCATACGGCAATTTTCTATCGGCGCAGGTGTCGGCTCAGAAATAGCAAGTCTGCCTTCTTCCTCCCAAATTGCTATCATCTTGTTGGTGACAGAGGTATCTTGATAAATTACAATTAGATCTTCTCGCCCATCATTATTAATATCACTGGCTCCGGTCAGAAGAGGCTTCTTATCTTCATATGCAGCTAAAAAGTGCTTATATAGCGGATGTCCCGTATCTATTGTTACGCTTGTCCCCTTATTCTGGCTTCTTCCGCTGCAACCCGTAATACAGAGCAGGACCAGCAAAAAAAAAGCCAAACTTTTCTTGCTAAGCATCTATGGCCTCCTGCCCAAATTTGCTGAACCATTCGCGGCATACTGACCACCAGGCGGTAATCCCCATGGCCAAAACAATAAACGAGCAACCATATTCCACCCAGGCAGGAACTGCTAAAGATATCTTATTGGCTAAATCAATACTATTTTGAGCGTTGCTCAAATCAAAAACCGGAGTAAAGTCCGGCAGCAGCAAAAGATTTGTTATATAGCCCACGATGAAACTGATAATTACCACTGTAAGCGTATAGATTACTATTGTCCTCTTCCCGATAAGCTTATAGATGCTGATTAATTCCGGCAAATTAGTCGCCACCCCGGATAAAAGAAAGGTCACAGCTACTCCCGGCGCTGCTCCGGCAGCGATAAGCGCCGCAATAAAAGGAATATGCCCCACGGCGCAAACATACATTACCGCGCCCATAATTCCGGCTCCCAATATAGAAATCAAATCAGGGCTGCTTAAATAATCCTGGATAAATGATACCGGAATGATTTTCAGCAAAAGCGCCGCAAAAAATATTCCCACTAAAACATACCGGCTTACCTGCAAACCAAGGCTGCGAACACTCCAATCCAAGCCGCTGCAGATTTTTTTATGCCATGGTGTTTTTACTGCAGCAAACGTTTTCAGCCCATCTCCCGCCGACGCAGGGGCTTTGTCCTGCGCCATAGCTGCTGCCATCGGGGAAATCAGTTCTTTTTTTCCCCATTTATTGCCTATCACGCCAATAAACATCGGCAGCATAAATCCGGTAATAACATAGATGATGGTCAGTTGCGGACCTAAAAGGGCAAAAGCCAGCAAAACAGCGGCAGGATTAATGATCGGGGTCGCCACCAAAAAGGCCAGAGTAGGTCCCAGATAAGCGCCCGAGTAATAAAGGCTTAGCGCCAGAGGCACTACGCCGCAGCTGCAAATTGGCAGGAGCATTCCCGATATGGTGGCTTTTACCAGCGAAGATAATTTGGTATTGCCCAGAGATTGCTGCAGAAATTCTGGCCGCAAGACGATATGCAATAAGCCGCAAAGGAAGAAACTGGCCACCAGCCAAAAAGAACTTATATTCAGCAGTTGCCAGCAGGACAACAAAAATTCTTTAATCATCTGCTTTATCCAGAGCGGTCTTGACTGCTCCTTCAATGACCCTCCTGCTTAAATCATCAATACGTTCTTTTTCATTGATAATTAAGGTTCCCCTGCTTATTGGCCCGTATTTTGGCAGATAATCAAAATCCTTGCCCATATAGTAAATTTTCAGTTCTATCTGCTGCGGGTGATTAGCGGCCAAATCCCTTAAAATATCCCCATAGCCATCACAGCAGGGGCAGGTATTAATGAACTCTACTTTAATCTTCTTCATAATATCTACTGCTTTCATTCCTCTCTTATTTGAAGTGTTAGTTGAACCTATCTAACACCTTACATTATAATACCGATCTGTTTTTTATAAAATATTTATTATCGTTGATGTGGATAGTTAAGTATTGATATAATAGATAGCAAAAGATTTCACTTGATTTGCGAGGAGAAAAATATGTTGGCCAAAAACTGTTTGACCGTATAGGCAAAGAGTTTGAATTCATTTGTTTTTATTATCCTGCCGCTAAGTTAAAAACAATGAAAAAACTTGCCAAAATTATATACTTTTTATTTTGTGGAGAAAAAAGTTGTGTTTTATATGCGATATGCTATACTATAAGCGAAAAGAGGTGTAGCTATGATACAACGAAAAGAGTACTTGGATTGGTTAATCACTTGGCGCGAAAAACAACTGATAAAAGTTGTGACCGGTGTACGCCGTTGCGGAAAATCCACCCTGTTTTCTTTATATATCAATCATTTAAAAGAGACAGGTGTAACAGACGAACAAATTATATCCATCAATCTTGAGGATGTTGACTATGAGGATTTGCTTGATTATAAAGCGCTCCATGAATATGTAAAAAACCGTCTATGCAAAAACAAATATACCTATGTTTTTATTGACGAGGTGCAGCAGTGCAAGGATTTTGAAAAAGCCGTAGACAGCTTGTTTATCAAGGAAAATGTTGATGTTTATATTACAGGTTCAAATGCCTATATGCTTTCAGGAGAGCTTGCTACGCTGCTATCCGGCAGATATGTTGAAATTAAGATGCTACCGCTTTCGTTTCGGGAATATCTTGAATTTCCCCAAATTGACAGTCACGACATCAAGGCAAGCTTTAATGACTATCTGAAATGGGGAGCATTCCCTTATGTTCCGTCACTGGAAAAAAATGATTCTATCATCAAAACCTATATTGATGGCATTTATAATACCATCCTTGTAAAGGATGTGGCCAAGCGAGAGGGCATCAGCGATATTTCCGTTTTGGAAAGTATCGTGAAACTCTTGTGCAGCAGCATCGGTAGCCCCATATCCGCAAAAAAAATTTGTGATACCATAAATTCCAGCGGAAGAAAAATCTCAATAAACACCGTAGACAAGTACCTTCGCGCACTAAGCGACAGTTTCATTTTCTATAAGGTTGACCGGTATGACATCAAAGGAAAACAGTTTCTTAAAACACTGGGAAAGTACTATATTGTTGATGCGGGGCTGCGAAATATGCTACTCGCAAGCTCCGGGGCTGATTTGGGTCATTTGCTTGAGAACATTGTCTACCTTGAACTTGTCCGCCGTGGCCATAAAGTCAGTATTGGCAAGCTTGCAGAAAAAGAGGTTGATTTTATAGCTAATGGTATGGACGGTATCGCTTATTATCAAGTGGCGGCAACCGTTCTTGATGAAAATACGTTGAGACGAGAGCTTGAGCCGCTGCAAAAGATTCCAGATCATTATCCCAAATATCTGCTTACGCTGGATGACTATATGCCGAATACGGATTATAATGGTATCAAGCAAATCAACATGCTGAAATGGTTAACCATGTAAATAAAACAAAACACCTGGTCAATGATTTTCCTGAAGTTGTTGCAATTAGACGTACAGGATACTTCATTCTTTTCTGTGGGCCACCCAGGATGACGATACAGTCCTGTTTAATTGCACTCCCTGGCTCTACTGGAAGCTCTTGCTGTACTGTAACCAAATTTCATACACAGGCTATGATCTTTATGATTGAGACTATTGCTGATGTCCCGTAAACCGCTGTACTGTTCTACTTGCGCAAAGAACAGAAGTTAGAACAGCTTTATTGTAGTCAATTTCTTAACATACTTGTCAACTCCTATCGCTTTGATAAACTGAGAAAATACCCCTCGGAAAACTGGCTGAAACAATTGAAAAAATGTGGTTTTTGTGGTATCCTTGTCTTGCATTTAGCAACTCCTTTATTTTAGAGATTTGGATAAGAACTACCCTATATCTCTATTATAAAGGAGTTTTGTTATTTTTTAACTCTAATTGGATTTTTTCAGCTTTTTTATTTGATTTTATCTAGTTTACTCATGAATTTATTACTTGACAAATGAATTTTAATTTTATGCAACGCTAGTGATATACCCTATTAACTACTTTAAACGGGATTGGGGAGTCTAAGGTTTGTATTTTGGATCATTCGTAGAAAATTCAATTTTACCTTGAGTATTAGTAAGTGTCGCATCTGTTATACCGTTTTTCTTTAAATGCTTAAGCAGATTATCATGTAGTAGAATACGGATATCCTCATAATTTCCATAATGTTTAAAAATTTTATCTGCAAGTCCTTTAATTTCCTTCTTAGATACAGGCATCGTACAATATTTTCTAATTGATGGTCCAAACTCCGATCCATCTCTTGCTTGTTCATATTTCTCCAGGATATACCCACCGTTGTCATCTTTGCGATAGGTAATTGCTGCTGGAATAATACTACCTCCTTCTTTCGATAAAGTATTACCATAGAGTTTATACCTTGCACTGTAAGTGGTTACAAAAACCTTAAGCATATTCTCTTCCTCATAACTTCCAAATATCTTTGGAGCGACAATTATAAAACCACCTCTTTTATTGGAAGATGAATCCCTTCCGATTTCCGTATTATAGACAAGTCTTTCAATTGAATCTTCACCATCATACTCATAATTTGGAAGTATAATTTCCTGTCGAATAGATAGGGCATCATACCATTCCTGTGGAGACAGTGATTGATCAGTAACATTATTTCTTGACCCCAAAAGCTCTTTGCATAATTTCATCATAATTTGCCCTCGTAAACCTTCAGCATTACCTGTCTCAAACTGGGTCAGCATGTATTCTAAGGCCTCTTCACCGCCATACTTAAAGAAGTTTTCATATTCATTCTTATGGGCATTGATATAATCCTGTGGATTTGAAGATTCCTTTGGTGATGAGAGTATGATGCTTAGATTGTCTTCTACAAGCTTTTTAATGTCTGTATTTTTGCCTATAGCAGATATACCATCAATCAGCTTGCTAAATTCTTCTTTGCTTTTGGTAGAATCATACACATCTTTTCCATATCGATGATTCGCCCATCCTCTCGTGTACTGCATAGAATACGGAACCAACCCATCATCTAGGCTGAAGTCTATATATTCTACGTTTCCAATCAAAGCAAACATAATCATAGCATTATCTTGAAACTGTTGCTGATTTGCTTCACCACTATATAAGTTTCTGGTTTCTGTATCTGTTTTTTGATTGACAGTTATTGCATAAGGCTCATTATTAGTTAAGAGCTCAAAGGAATCATAAGCTATGTTTTTAGGAAATGTTAATAAAGAGATGATGCCCCCGACCTTTGAGTTATCGCCTACATACTCAGTTTTATTTTTAAAAAGCTGCGATGTAAGACTGTTATCAACTGGTTTAGCTGTAATTGGGTTAGTAAACAGGCCAACTCCAACGACTATGGCTACAGCTAAAGCAACAATAATCACCCAAAACCTTGGTTTTTTATAGTTTAACACGTTTTTAATCCTCCCTTTTACATTGCCCTCACCAAAAGCAAGGGGACTCCCATTTAAAATATGCCTTCCAGTAGCAAGGGAAAATAATGAATTAGCATAAGGCTTTTTAATATCCCCATTCATTTCTTTTAATACCCTTTCATCACAGGAAAGTTCCATATCCGTACTCATTAACACAAACGCAACCCACACAAAGGGATTAAACCAGTGGACGGATAAAATTAAGAAAGCTAATATTTTAATAATATGGTCATTTCGATTGATATGGGTCTGTTCATGTAGCAAAATATAACTTCTTTCTTCAACATTAAGTCCTACTGGTAAATATATTTTCGGTCTTATTAATCCAAGGACAAATGGTGTTTTCAAATTTTTGGCTACGAAGGTATTTTTCTCTATTAATATTGCACTTTTAAGCTGCCTTTTTAAGAGTAAAACAGATACTAAACTATAAATAAGCAATATTATTATTCCTAAAATCCAGATATATGCTCCTAGTTCTACATAAATCTGTAATGGATTTACACTTGCCCCAATAGTCGGTGCAGGAAGTGATTGGCTTACAAATGAATCTACTACTTCTATCCCACTATTAATCTGGAGACTTTGCTGATAGATGATATCACCGGGAATTGGAACCGTATTCGTATTTCGCGGCATTAGACTAAATATGCTTTCAAAGGAAAATGGAATTATAAGACGGAATGCCACCACACCCCATAGGGCATAGGAAATGAATTTTGGAGCTTTTTTGAGCAATAGTCTGGCAAGTATCACAAAAAGGATTGCATAGCTTGCTGTAAGACTCATATTTAGAACAGAAATAAATAATTTACTCATTACTACACCTCCTTGTGCTCGTCAATTAACTTTTTCAACTCCTCAGCCTGTTGATTACTTAGTTTTTTTTCTCTGATAAAAGAAGTTAGAAATTTGGGCAAAGAGCCGCCAAAGGTATCTTCAACAAAACGTATGCTTTGTTTTGCATAATATTCATCTCTACTTATTAAAGATGAAACAATAGTATTTTCATTTTGAAAAATGTCCTTTTCACATAGTTTTTTCAGTACTGTATATGTTGTGGACTTTTTCCAATTCATTTCCCTTTCACATAGCTTCACAAGATCTCCAGATGCAATCGGTTCTCTCAGCCAGATTAATTCTGCAAACTTTTCTTCACTCTCTGTAAATTTATAATGTTTCATAATAGTCCTCCTTGGTCTATGTATTATCGACCTTATATTTAAGTCTATACTTAATAGACCAAAATGTCAATGAATATTTCTATCTCCTCCAGCAAGTTTTAAAAGGCCTTTTTCTGTTTTTGTTTTTAACTTTAATATAATCTCTTGCATTTATCCTCCCGCCAAAACCTGAAAACATCTCATTTGTTTTTTCTTTGTAATATATCCTTTTATACATAAATATTAACGGCACCTTTACAAAAAGGTGCCGTGCGGCTACAAGGAACAATTCATTAAGAGATATGTTTATTCCTCATTTGTTTCTTCAATTATGTCACTAATTTCATTTACTTCGTTTTCGTCAATGTCTTTACTTTCAACATTTAAATCAGAGATATTTACTGATAATACTGTTTGGTCTTCTTCTAGATCAACTGAAATTCCTTTTGGCAAATTGAGATCCTTTATAGATATTGATTCGCCCTCATCTAAGCCAGATACATCAATTTCAACATTGTCTGGTATATCCTGGGGCAATCCTTTCACAGGTATAGTGTCCATTTGTCTTATTAAAATTAGTTTTTTTGAATCTAATGCTTCTCGCCCAATTATTCTAATCCCTAAGTCAAGCTTTACTTCTTCAGTAAGTGATATCTTCTGAAAGTCAACATTTAAAATTTTCCCGCTTATAGGCGCATACTGTATTTCTTTTACTAATACATTTACATTATGTTTTTTCTCTCCGGGTAGATCAAGATTAAATACATAGTTTCTACCGTACTTTAACAGGTTTCTCCTGAATTCTTCTTCTCTCATTTTAATAGGAAATGATTCAGATCCTTTTCCGCAGATAATTCCGGGTAAATAGCCAGTTTTTCTTAATCTTCTACTTGCCCTACTATTTGCCTCTCTTCTTTTTTCAATTTTCATTGTTACTGCTTCCTTCATAATTATTTTTCTCCTCTCTTACCATTCATACATTGTTGAATACTTTCATCTTAAAAATACTTGACTTGCCCTATTTCGCAATGACATTATTTGCATTTTTTTAAGACAAGAACTATATGAACTATATTAAGTGTATCAGATAATGAATGAACTCTCAAATTATCGCTGGTTATAGTTAGTGTCAAGTAATCGTTGGCAATTTTTTTATCTTATCTACATTCAAGCTTTTGACCTGTACTTATCCCTTTTTAGAATCGCTATTTTAAAATTTCTAAAGGCAAAGCAAAACCGTCGATCGGAAGCTGTTTCCCCTCAATCGGCGGTTAAATTTATTCACATTCTATTTCTTAATCTGTTGTAAGATATCAAATATTACTTCCGGCGAAGCACCTTTTACGCTGAGTTCCACCAGAACATCTTCATATAATACACTAAAGCGCATCCTCTGGCCTGGCTCATCACCTGCGTCTGCAGTTTCATAAGTCCGTGCCTGCACCACGCCGAGAGTCAGCTCATCTATAAGGAAGATTGGGTTGTCAACAATTTCACGTACTTCTTCAGGTACAGAATCAGCTCGGGGAATCGGATAAAGTGCAAGATCATAATTTTTTGTGTCAGCAACAGAAGTGATACGAGTCTTGTCGTTTTCATCCATAACTGATACACGCCAGGTGATATATCCCATACCCTTAGTCCAGTTAACAAACAGTGCATTTTGCACTTGGTTGATGGAACGTACCGCATCCTCAAAAACGAACCCTCTCGGGATTTCTGTAGGTAAATAAGCGCCGAAATCAATATCTGCATAGGCTTCATCAAGACTCATTCGATCTTCTCGAAGCTCTGGTACGACTGGATGAAACACATCAAGGTCAGCTGCGCCTCCTTCAATCAACAGACCAATTATTTCAGAGATTTCATTCTTAAGCGCTTCCTTTTTTGCTTCTGCACCGCCAAGTTCCACATAATAGGCCACATCCGAAAGCTTGAAAGTCGCAAAATAGATGACATTCTTAAGCCCCTTACTGTTCGGCTTTGTTTCAAAACATCCTGCTGTAACCGCTGTCCCGAGTACATTTGAGCTTTTCGTTTCAACGTCAAGCCTATAGTCGAGCACGACTTCGCCTGGGGCAGACTGGATATAGGTCTTGAGTCCGGTGGCGGATACGGCATGAGCATCAATATTGAATAAAGAGGCTCCTCTTTTATCGCTTTGAAAATTAGCTGTGGCTGTAATACTGTGCGTCTCTGTCAAGTTGGGGAAAACTGCCTTTAGCTCCTCATCGGTCAGTTCCTGCCAGAAATGTCCCGGAATAGCGATATTAGCTACGGCTTGAGAATCGGCTTTATTGAAATACAGAGTGTATTTGTTTGACGCGTCGGGTGCGAGTGTGTGTACACCGGACTGTGAAACAGACGGGTCATTCCCCGGTGTCGGCGTTACATTGTGTTGCAATAATTTTGGTATTGTAAAAACTCCAAGTAAGACCACAACAAGACAAGCAAAGGCTGCGGTATAACGCTTGAGCATAATAGGCCTATGTTTGGTTCTGGTATTATCGGCACGTGACATAATTTTTTGGTGTAATATGCTCGAAACCGATATTTTATCCATGTATTTGTTATATGCTTTCATAATCGACCTCCTTTAAAACGGACTTGAGTTTTTGACGGGCGCGAGTTAAATGACTTCTTACTGTAGATTCCTTTTGCCCAGTCAATGCAGAAATGTCCTTAATGGAATAACCCTCATAATAAAACAAATGGATAACTGTTCGATATTTAGGTGGTAAGGTTATGATTTGCTCCAATAATTCATGCTGCTCCGGCTCCGAAGCTGGGTAAGAGTCGAGAAGGCGAACTATTCGCTTACGCCAAGGGGATCGCAATCGGCTTTTGCAGAGGTTTACTGTTACCCTTATGAGCCACGCCTTTTCATGTTCTTCTGATTCAAATTCGGGAGCCTTCTCATAAGCACGTAAAAACGCCTCCTGCACTATGTCCTCGGCGTCGGACATGTTTCCTGTAATAGCGAGTGCAGGACGAAATAGCTGCAAAATATCCTGAAATAGTTTCTGCCTAATAGAAAAAGGGCAGTCTGACCCCATCTGTACGGAATCAGTCTGCTCGATCTGATTTGTTTTATTCCAAGCTTGTAATAATTCCATATTTTATTGCTTTGTCATACATCTCGTGGAAAGCCGCCCTTGCACCTTCTGCAAATCCTATCGGCATAGAGCTCATAAAACTGTCATAGATAATCTTATCCTTGAACGGAAGCAAAACGGTTTCAATCTGCACTGGCAAGTCTCGCCGCAATACGTTTGCTATTGAATTGCTTATCCCTTTTATCCCGTAAAGCCTGTCTTCACCCTGCTCGTTCGGAGCGATTGCAACGGCGTATTCCGGCTGATACTCTAAAATAAAGAACATTCCTTTTTTATAGTTCGTTCTCCACAGCTTTAAAATGTCGATTTTCTCTTGGGAAAGCTCTGTTTCACTGATATATTCGTCTATCAGTTCCGGCTTTTCCCACAGTACTTCTCTTACTTTGTGTACCATCATATCGCTGACGGTATTAGGATATTCCGGCTTGATTTTAGCATTAATTACACCCATACGTTCATTGACAAAGCCCATTAAGCCATACCATGTCTCATAGAAAACTATGCACTCGTCTGAACTTAACTGTGCCGTTTTTGTATCTTCAAATATAGCGCAGCATTTCTTGTATTTCTTGCCGCTTCCACACGGGCATGGCTCGTTGCGTCCGACTTTCTGTCTTTGCAATGTTGGAAACTTAACAATGTTTTTATCGCGTTTGCTTAAAATCCCATGAAGCTCGGATGGCGTATATCCGTTGTTTTCCCAGATGCGCGTGTTGTTTTTTGCAAGCATAATAAGATTTATAAACTCCTGTAACTGTTTTTCCTCACTAAATATAAGATTATACCTGTCCAAAATGGATCCCAATTCCTTTATCCCATCACCGTAAATTATATAACTCCTTACATCCTCATAGCCTCCCGAGGTATCTCTGGAGTGGCCGAAAACGTCCAACATGAAACGGCGTACATTCCACAAGTGGTCATTATCTACAAAATCCTCAATAGTGTATTTAAGAAATTCGCTTTTTTCAGGTATATAGCGAGGTTTGTCCGCTTGGTATTTAAGTAAATAATCGGCTTGGTCAAAGTCGTCGAAAAACGAATAATGCACGATGTACTCTTTATAAAAACCGTACCAGCCGTCCTTTAACACAAGCGGCAGGAGGAGAATATAAATCTCCTCGTTGCTCGTCTGGTCGACGTTTTGTTTGTTAAAAATATTAACAAAATCATCACGGCTGATAATACCATATAGATTCACCGCCGCCCTTGCATAAGAATCAAGCAGTTTACGGATAATTGCCCTCCCGTTTGGGCAACGGACGACGTCTAATGTGCGATTATATTGTTCAAAAATTTTCTTTGCCTCTTCTCCGGTCATATTATTCCCACTCCTATCATCTGAAAGTATGTTCTTATACTACATCTTATCACTCAAATCGGTTTTTCTCGTCATCATTCTTTAATTATAATCATTTTCTAATAGCATTTGTTTAGCCTCTTGAGGAGATATTAATTTAATTTTTTCCCTTCTTTTTCTCCATTATTATACTCTTCATTTATATAAACGTATGAGCTACGCAAAAGGTTACGCATAACTTTTTTTAATCTGATCTTTTTACTGTTCTGGTAACCCTGTGACAACTGGCTATTCTGCGGAAATAGTATAACTAAACCGTGACAAGGCGTCACGATTTCAATGTCTTTTCTTCAAGTGCCATCACTCTATGATCCTCTGTCAGAAGCTTCATTTGGCTTATAGCGATAGTATTGAGTTTTTGAAGCCGCTCACTTTGTGACATTCCTTCTCCAATGAATACAGCATTCAAGTTTTCCATATTTGAAAGGCAAACAAGTTGGGAAACATTAGCATAGTCACGGATATTCCCTTTAAGTTCAGGATTAGCGTCCCGCCATTGTTTGGCAGACATGCCAAACAAGGCAACATTTAATACATCTGCTTCGCTGGCATACACCTGATTAACCTGCCGGGGCATGAGTTGTGGAGGGATTAAATTCTCTTTGATTGCATCTGTGTGAATCCGATAATTTATTTTAGCTAAGTTACGCTTAATATCCCAGCCAAGCTGCTTGTACTCCTCTTCTTTCAAACGCTGAAATTCTTTAATAAGATACAGCTTAAACTGTGGAGATACCCATGAAGCAAATTCAAAAGCGATTGTTTCATGTGCGTATGTACCACCGTATCTGCCAGCCTTTGCGATTATGCCACGAGAATTTGTTTTTTTTGTCCATTGTTTTACGGATAATACAAAACGATTTAATCCCGCTTCGTTTTTAATTCCCTCGAATTCGGGGGAATTAAAATTTGGATTATACATTTCTTCCCATACTCCTAAAAATTCAATGGTATTTTTGTTCCGAAGCCACTTCTCGATTAAAGCCAATCCATTTTCTATGTTTCTGACCATATCTGTAAGAGAGATATAGTCCTTTTCTTCAAATTGAACTACTGCAATTTCAGTTCCATCTACTGTCATTTTTTTAGCCAAGTACTACACTCCCTTCATTTTTCAAACCTGCCAATTTCGATAGGTTTAGATAAATACGTATCTAAATATGGCAAATCCACCTTAATTAAATTATACCAAGCATCTGTTCTCTCGTGCAACAAAAAGAGATTTTTTTAAAACAAGCCTCTCAGCTTGTTTCTTCTGCGTTGGGTTTTACCCCAATTAATCTGTGCCGGAGGTTTTACCCTCCATTCTTATTGACAATTATTAGTATATCACAGATTCAGTCATTCGGGTATGGCCTTTTATCCTTAATATAATGACTTTGATTATCCTGATCAATCTCCACCAAATTCTCATCACTTTCTCTTACCTGCGGTCTTCCAGTCTTTGAAATACTGTTCATCATCACTGATTAAAAAACTAAATGAACATATTCCTACAAACAGAAAACCATTGAATATCATCTACATATTCAATGGTTTAAACTATTATTTATATCGCTAAATTTTATTGCTTTTTAAGCTTGATTATAACTTCTACATGGGCTGTGGCGAAGAGGCGATATTTATATCAAGGAAGTTTTTCTAAATAGTACTCTTCCTTAAACATTTTACCGCCTATTTAGAGTAATTTATTCTATTTCTTTTTTTACAAATAAAAGTTAGCAAAAAAGACTACTGGACATGATGCTTATAACGGAACTCCAAACTGGCGCGAATCCCTGGATTTCCTGTGAATCTCTTTAAATTTTCTAGGACTATCACAATAATATGTCTCCTGTGTTCCCGGGTGAATTATAACGAGGATCACCTAAAAACGGCATAAACACTGGAATCTCGACCAGATTTCTCTTGCTTTTTTCCTTATAACACGTTATAAGGAGGTGTGGGTGTGGCCATTGTTTATGTTAACAATAAGAAAAACGGAGTTACATATGTATATGAATCAACTGATTATTGGGATAAGGAAAAGAAACAATCTCGCAGCAAGCGCGTCTGCATCGGGAAATTGGATCCTGCTACAGGTGAGATAATTCCATCAAAGCGACTCACCTCAGAATCAAAAGAGAATTTCAAACCGGGGCCGGTACCATTTCTGCAAGCAAAGCATCTCTATTGCGGAGCGACGTACCTTTTCGATAAAATCAGCGATAAGCTTGATATTACGGATGATTTAAGAAAGTGCTTTCCCGATTCCTACAAGAAAATTCAGTCCATCGCATACTATCTGATACTGGAGGACAGTAATCCCCTCTATCGATTTTCAAAATGGGCAGCTATACACAAACACCCCTATGGCAAAGATATACCATCGCAACGCAGCAGCGAATTCTTCTCATCTATCAGCGAAGATGATAGAGAACGGTTCTTCCGACTGCAGGGGAGACGACGTGCGGAACGCAAATACTGGGCCTATGACATTACTTCGCTTTCCACCTATTCGGAATGCCTACAGCAGGCACGTTATGGCGTCAACAAGGAGCAGGATATACTGGAGCAGATCAACCTGGCACTGCTGTTTGGGGAACAATCGGGGATTCCATTCTATTACAGGAAGCTGCCGGGTAATATATCGGATGTGAATACAGTCAGGAATCTTCTTTCAGATATTGACTTTTTAGAATACAAGAAGATTAAGCTTGTCATGGACCGAGGTTTCTACAGTGAAGAGAACATCAATAACATGTATCATCATCACCTGAAATTTCTGATCGGTGCCAAGACCACATTAAAATATGTGAAAGCAGCGATAGACAAGGCAAGGAGCACCATTGGCAATTGGAAGCATTTTGATCCGAATCACAACCTGTATATATCGACTTCATCTATCTCGTGGAAGTATTCAAAGCAGCGGCCTTACAAAGGGGATACCGTGAACGGGGATCGGCGTGCTTATTTACATATTTACTTCGACAAGGAGAGAGAAACTGCGGAATCACGTAAATTCAGCATGTTCCTCTTGAAACTCAAGGAAGAATTAGAATCCGGAAAAACCACGCAGGAACATGACAGCCAATACCGCAAATATTTTGAGGTAATCTCCACTCCAAAGCGCGGGGTGAAGGTTTTGCCCAAACAAGATGCTATTGATGAAACAGTTAAGAATCATGGTTATTTCGCCTTGCTGTCCAATGATGTCAAGGATCCAGCCGAAGCGCTCGCGTTATACAGAAGCAAAGATTTGGTTGAGAAGACGTTCGGAAATTTGAAGGAGCGCCTCACAATGGAGGTTTCTTCGGAACTTAGCCTTGATGGAAAGCTGTTTGTGGAATTCATCGCATTGATCATCTTGTCTTATCTGAAAAAGATGATGCAAGAAAACAATCTTTTTCGCAAATATACCATACTAAGTATACTTGACGAATTTGATGTCATTGATTGCTATGAGCAGCCGGGATGTGATCTGCGTTTTGGTGAAATCACCAATCGTCAAAAAGAGCTTTATACTTTATTCGGAATCACTCCTCCTTCCTCGTTATAATTTGCCCGGGAATCCAGGTTTATATTCTACAAAAGAAAAAACGTGAAAGATAGCCTTCACGTCAAAACATATTTTTGTTTTCAATCTCGCAAACCCTTGACACATCAGTGTTTCAGGTTCCGCAACAGGATTACGGCTTCCACGTGCCTTGAGGTGACAATAAAG
>DHPU01000044.1:46430-63258 GCA_002407935.1 Peptococcaceae bacterium UBA5356 | reverse complement strand
AAATGATATATTTAAGTAATTTTAAATGTGGTGGTGAAACAATTGGTCTTTTCCAGTTTGATTTTTCTCTATATCTTTTTACCGCTAAACTTTCTCTTATATTTCTTATCCAAAAACCTAACCTATCGTAACTGGGTCTTAATCATCTTCTCCTTGGTTTTTTATGCTTGGGGGGAACCGATCTGGGTAAGCCTGCTGGTGATTAGCTCTTTTACCGACTTCCTTCTTGGTCTGCTTATTGAAAAATACAAAGGAAACTGGCAAAGCAAAGCTGCCCTTATCTCCTCTCTCATCATAAACCTTTCTTTGCTGGGATTTTTTAAATATTCCGGTTTTCTCGTCCAGAATATTAACCAATTATTAGGGACAGGCTTACCGTTTCACAGCTTTGGACTACCCATCGGTATTTCTTTTTACACCTTTCAAAGCCTTTCCTATATCGTTGATGTTTATAGAGGTGAAGTAACCGCGCAAAAATCCTTTGCTAAATTTCTCCTCTATATCTCCCTTTTCCATCAATTGGTGGCCGGACCCATCGTGCGCTATAAAGATATTGCCGCCGCGATTGAGCATAGAACCGTCACCCTCTCCCTTTTTAATGAAGGAATCAACCGTTTTATCCTTGGATTAGGGAAAAAGATTATTCTTGCTAATACCGCCGGAGAAATTGCCGAAGTCTTCTTACAAAGCGACTTATCGACACTCCCTGTTTTAGGAGCCTGGTTTGGAATTACCCTTTTTGCATTACAAATCTATTTTGACTTCTCAGCCTATTCCGACATGGCAATCGGTTTAGGAAAAATTTTTGGCTTTACTTATAAAGAGAACTTTGATTATCCCTATATTTCTCGGTCAGCCGGTGAATTTTGGCGGCGGTGGCATATCTCCCTCGGCAGTTTTTTCCGTGATTATGTCTACATTCCGCTGGGGGGAAATAGAAATCACCATTTCCGCAACCTGTTCATCGTCTGGTTTTTAACAGGTCTGTGGCATGGTGCCAGTTGGAACTTTATCCTGTGGGGATTATACTACGGACTTTTGATTATGCTGGAAAGGAAGTTTCTCAGCAAGCTGTTTGCTAAATTACCACGCTTTTTTTCCCATTGTTATTTAATTACGGCCGTTCTGATTGGCTGGGTCTTTTTCTACTATACAGATATGCAAACTGTGTGGCAATTCCTTAATGTGATGTTTGCTTTTGGCCAGAAACCGCTTATTGACACCAATCTAAGCATCTATTTCTCTAACTATATTCTCTTCCTCTGTCTGGCCTTCGCCGCCTGTACCCCGCTTACTCCATTTCTCCGCCGCGAAATTCCCGCTCTCACAAAAAAATACACTCTTTTCCGCCAAACAATCAGACCCTGCCTGAACTTAGCGATTCTTACCTTAGCCACGATTCTCCTCGTGGGAAAATCATATAACCCTTTCCTTTATTTTAGATTTTAATTATTTTAGATTTTAATTTTAAGGATGGTTTTAAAGATGAAAAAAAACCGCTGGACAAGCTATTTTAATATTCTACTTTTTCTCGTACCTCTTTTCTTTTTAGGGACACTCAATTTTAGTATGCCTAATAAGCCTACCGTCTCCCAATTGGAAAGCCGAACCTTAAAAACCAAACCGACCTTCGCCTTGAATAAACTCTTTAGCGGCGAGCTTACCCGGGAATATGAAGAATATTTTGCCGATACTTTTATTTTTCGCGAAAATTTTGTGAAAATCAGTGGTAAGATCAAAGAATTATGGGCCTTGCCCGGCAGCGATAACGTCACCCTTGTTATTAATAAAGGGGCTAATGTGGCCGAAGTACAAAAAGACAAAGATAATAGTCCTCCAACCAGCAATAACAGCGACGACAACGAAGACCTTAAGCAAGGCAACGAAGAGAATGAAAATCCTAATACTACTAATATAAATAACGAGGATGAGCAGGCTAAAGGGGAAGTACTTGGAAGAGTCTTAGTACTTAACGATAAAGCAATGGAGATTCATACCTTTAATGCGGCGGCATGTGAATACTATGCCTCCTTCCTTAACAGCTTTCAAGAAAAACTAAATGACAATAACATTTCCGTTTATTCTCTTCTCGCACCTACCCAAATAGAGTTTGTCACAAATAAACGTTATCGGAACCTGTCTTCACCACAGAAAAAAACCATTGAATATGTGAATAAAAATTTTAACACCAAGATCATTCCGATTAATGCTTATGATGCCCTCAAACCCAATACCGACAAATATCTCTATTTCAGATCGGATCATCACTGGACAGCACTAGGGGCCTATTATGCCTATACCGCCTTCATGAAAACGAAAGGAATAGAACCGATCCCTCTTGAACGATATGAAGTTGAACAAGTCTCCCCTTATCTCGGCTCTTTATACTCCACGACCCTAGGCAGTAAGATCCGCGAAAACCCCGATACCGTCTTCTTATATAAACCTTTTATTGCCCACGAATACACCGTTTACTATGAAGGTCCTCTCCAAACCGCCTTGTTGGATATGAGCCATGCCAAGAATAAAAATAAATACGGCATCTTTCTCAGTGGTGACCGTCCCTGGGGCAGAATCACCACCGAAATTAAAAATGACCGTAAAATCGTCATTATTAAAGATTCTTATGCTAATGCCTTTGTTCCCTTTTTACTACCCCACTATGAAGAGATTTATATCGTAGATCCCCGCCAGTTTAAACTGAATATCTTCCAGTTTATTAAGGACAAAGGCATCCAAGAAGTGCTCTTCTTAAATTATATCCTCGTGACTGATCATAATGGCTTTACAGACTTACTCAAGCAAATGTCTAAATAGCCCGCTGGCAATTCAGCGGGCTTCTTTACGTAAATATTTTTGCGAATCGGTTCCAATGGGAACTAGAAATATTTTTCCCACCGTTTGATAATAAATTAATTTACCGGTCTGCTCCGGGGAAACCGTTTCCACTACTACAACAGCGGGAATCGCTCCCCGGTTTTTTTCATTAATCTCTTCATTATCCTTGTCTTTAACAGCATGAACATACAGTCCCCCCAACAATGGATCTTCTAATTTAGAAATAATCTGCGCATTTCCGCCTAGCGCCGAGGACTGAAAAAAGCAATAAGCATCTACCATTATTCCCGGCTTTACCAGCTGTGCTCTTACCTGATCTATCGCTATCCCCAGGTAAGATTCTCCTTCCTTTAGACCTAACGGAGAGCCAAAAACACTATCCAGCGAATTATTCGTTAAGGATTTTTTAATCGGATATCCCTTAATAAAACCAACCTCTCCGGCAAACATGGGCCCTTCTTGTAAAAATATCTCCAGATTATCCAGCGCATCTGCCGGTACTTCTGCTTTTACCACTTCGCGATAAGTGAGATTTTCCCGCTTTAATTCCGTATATGGGTTAATATTCTCCGCCGCCACTACTATTTTGACCAGCTTAACTTTACTTTCTAAATAGGTATTATTTATCTCCGAAGTTGCTATGGCAACACTTAAAGCAAGTATTACAATAACGCCGAGCCTTGTATACTTATTCCAATATCTTTTGATCTGTGTTTGCAAAATAGATCCGCCCCCTTTACTTCTGCTAACCACTCTCTAACCCCTAACCTCTATCAGATGTAGGAACTTAAAAAATCCTGGGTCTTGCTAAGACTATAAGGAAGAGCTCCTAAGCCCAAGATTTTCAGGCAAAGCAACTGTATTTTCGTTGAAAACTTCCCTTCAAGAATATTGCCGCTCGTCTCACCACCGGTACTACTGCTCATATCACGACTCAATTTGACCTCCAAAGTAAAAGCCGAATCCACATAAAACGTATTATTTAAATTCTCATCCAATTTAAGGTTTTTCCTTAAACACGTCTCGGCTGCTGCTACCGCCTCATCATAGTCCACAAATAATTCACCATGCTGTGACCCCGGATCGTTAACGCCGGACACAATCGCCGCATCCAGTGCCTGATTAAGGGCATCTCTAAAGTTGCTAATCGAGGAAAAATATAAATACGTATCAAACATCAAGATCAGCAAAAAAAGGCTCAACAAAAGATAATAAACCACTTTCGGCATTTGCATTTTTTACCCACCTATTTTCCTGTTTCCGTTTTCCTGTTTCTCTTTGCTTTCTTCCTTTGTTTTTTGTTTTCTTTCTGAGTTGTCTCTCGACCTCTTACCTGATTTTACTATGGGCCAAGCCTTCTGAATGTACTTTGATATTCACGGTGAGCGGATAATTTAACGGTTTTAAACCTTTTACCTCATAATCAAGAGAAGCGGTTAACTCCACGGCTTCCCCTCTTTGCACTGTTTTCGGTGTTCCGTTTAAATGGATTTCCCCGGCAGCAAGTCCCAGTTTATCCGCAATTGCCTCAAAATAAGCTTCCGTTTGCCGATCAAAGCCATTCTCAAACTTCATTAAGATGAGCGTCTCATCTACCGCCTGTTTTAAGTTATTTTTAGTATAAAAGTAGCCATACAAATCCACATACAGTACCGCAAAAATCATAAAGAGGAATAAAGAATAGACGATTACGGTAGTCTCAGAAAAGCCTTGTCTCTTCTCCCTAATCTTACTAATTAATTTAGTTACGAACCTCCTCACCATACTAATCCTATAACGAGTTAGCGCGATCAATAATCTTTGTGTTTATAAAAGTAGGAAGCCATCCGGTTAACAGCCCATGTGCCGCTACTATTAAAGTAATTACTACTGCCGCCCAACCTAAAATACCAACGGTCGTTACATCTCCTCTTTCATTGCACAAAATCCCTTTCCAATTATATCTCACCATCAAATAAGCCTTACAAAATTCCTTTAACATCCTAAAATCCCCCTTTTCCTAACTTCTCTCTTATTCTTTGTTTTCGTCCTATCTTTGTCCTTAGATCGCCTTATTCGCTTCCGTAAAAATAACATAAAAAGTATATCCCATCGCCAGGGCCGCATTTAAGGCCATTAACACCTGCAGCCTACGCAAATTCTGTGGTTTACTGCGTGTTAATTCGTTTAAACTAATCACCCTAAGTTTACGAATATCTTGTTTTAATATTTCAAAATTATTCCTGGATTTCTCATAACCGCTCTCAATCGCGATTTTTACTGCCGCCGAAAAATTAATCATCTCCGGGATCCCGGTCGCCCGCGCAAATTTGTCCATTGCTTCAGTCTGCTTCATCATCTGCATATCCAGCAATAGACGCTCCAGCATTACCGCGAGACGAGGACTCGCTGTTTTATAAACTTGCTGCAAGGCATGAATAATCGGTTTACCGGCCTCAAGGCTTATTTGAATTTTATCAATGAGCAAGGGAATATCCTTAATTAATTCGTTCTGCCATTTCCGGTAGGTATGATAAATGTCCCGATTTTGTACGAGCATTACAACAATAAATGCTACCGGAACTAAAGAAAAATAAGCTTTAGTACCCGTAAGAAACGGCACCACCAGCATTGTCGCACTGAAGATGGCCGCTTTCATAATCTGATCCGCTAATACCTGTTCAAAACTTTTCGTATTTCCCATCATCGCCAAAATTCGCTTAATATTGCTGCCTGAAGTACCTATATTAATAATGTTCTCTATTCTGGGAATTAACACCGAAAGCTGATTAACCAGCCAGCCCTCCTTGCGACGTCTTAGTTCATAATCCGAAAACAAGAAATTCTCGGCTCTTTTCGCTAAATATAAATTACCCTGCTGTTTGGGAATAAGGTCATTAAAAAGAGCAACCGCCAAGCTGAAAACCAGTACTTCCAACAGCAATAACCACGTGCCTATCCCGATTCCACCCCCGCTAATAACCCGCACCCCCTCACAAATCGTTAAGATTAAGGGAAATATATTCATCCCCTTTAACAATGACAAAAATCGTTGTCAAGAAATAAAGAAACATAATTACCTGACCAATAAATGTATCCAAAAACAGATTAAGATTATTAGCATTTAAGAAAGATAAAGCTACCGGAATCAGCCAACTAACCACAATAACTATCGTTAAATCCCGCTGATCCTTTTGCGAAATCAACTGTAAATTCTTAATTGCCCTTACATCCTCCACCATCGTATCAATAATTGTCTCCAAAGTAGCGATAGACTGTTGATTTATCCCCTCCGAATGAGTGAGAAGGAGGGTTTCCATAAAATCTGTAAACTTTCTCAATTTAATATCCCTAGCCAGTTCATGTAACGCGTGTTCTACCGTTAAATTTAATTTAATGGAGTTTAAAAATTTTGCAAAAGGCTCCTTTATCTGCGGAGATAAATCAGATAAAGAGGCTTCGACCGCCTTGGGGATACTGCCATAATCAAGCAATCTGGCGACAATAAACTTCAAAGAATCAGGAAGCTCGGCAAAAAGAGCATACCGTTTTCTCCTACGAATCTGCATCACCACAAACCTAGGTAAATAAAAGCCGCCAATAACTCCCCCGATGATATAAAAAATATTGTCAATAATTACGGCAATAAATACCCCTATCCCCACGGCACCGGCCACTAAAATCAGAAACTCCTTTTGCTCCAGCTGCCACCCTGCACTTTCCGCTTCTCTTCTAATTCGGTCATAGCCAAAAATTTCACTTAAATCAAGCTGCTTCCTTTTCCGCTTTATCACCGGTTTTTGTAAATAAAGCAATCCCGCAAGCAAGGTAAACACCCCGGCTAAAATCCCCGGCAAAAGTTGGTGGATCCCACTCAACTACCCACCACCTCCTTAGTCCAACGTGTAATCATCTTTTCCGGAATAAACTGCATCCGCATTTTATTGGCGAGCGTATCAGAAATATAACCAACCTTATAATGTTTTTGATCCTTCAAATCGTACTTGAAAATCAGCTGAGAGGTTGGTTCCTCCGCTCCCTTATAACCCGTGATTTCCACTACTTCGGTAATTACTCTTTTCCCGTTTCGCAATTTCTTTTGAAATAGAACAAGGTCTAAGGACGAAGCTACCTGAGCCGCTATCGTAGCATTATTTCCCGCTAACTGCACAAATCTTACCGCCCCATCCCGGGCACTATTGGCATGAATCGTCATCGCCACAAAATGGCCGGTATTCATCGCCTGCAAAGCCTGAAAAGCCGCCTCTTCCGTCCTGGCCTCCCCAATTAAAATCCACACCGGCCGAAGCCGCAAAGCCACTACCGTATTTTTGGCAATGTCATACTCCCGCTCTTTTTTACCGTCAAATTTCTTCTGTTCTAAGGAAATAATGTTTTTATATTCCTTATAGGCTTCCTTCGTTTGCAGCATCATTTCGGGAGAATCCTCAATTGTACAAATCCTCGTTGTCGAATCGAGATAAAGCGGCAGACGGATTAAAGTGGTTGTTTTGCCGCTGTTGGTCCCCCCGGTAATTAAAATATTCGCTCCTCCCGGGATTACCGTAGCTAAAAAATCCCGCATTTCCTCGGAAATATTACCATATGAAATTACTTCTTCATCACTAAAAACGTCAGGAGCAAACTTTCTAATTGAGAGAAGAGGACCAAATGTGGATAACCCTCCCCTGTTTTTGCCTAATACCGCACAAACCCTAAAACCCCGAAAAAAACTGTCAATATGCGGTTCAGCCGCCGTTAATGTTTTCCCCTCCATTAACAGCAGGCGATCGATAACCTGATAAAGATGCTCTTCCGATTGAAAAGCAATATCCGGTCTAAACACATCTACTCCGTCCTGTTCTACATAAGTACCGTTAAGACCATTAATATCAATATTCGTAATAGTGGGATCATCTAAAGCCTTTTGAATTACGCCCAGTTCCGTGATTTCCTCCTGAACCTTGGCAATTACCTGCTCTAAAGATAAATTAAACTCCCATTTTTTATTCTCTTTAATAAAATCAGAAATAATATACTTAATCTCTTTTCGATGTTCAGGGTTAGTTAAAGAAGAGATATACAGCTCACCATAATTATCCCGCAAATACGCTTTAACAATCGCAGTCAGGTTATAAATCTTTTCGGAATCCGAAATATTGATATAATCTTCTTTAACTTGGAGCTGTGGTATGTAGTCCGTATATTCCAAAGGATTAAAAGTGACGACAGACATCAACAATCCCCCCCTGTTTTACTAATTAAAGAAATTTTCCAATGTTTTAAGATATTTTAAAGCAGTAATCCCTGCAATCGTCTTCGCATCAAGCACCCCTGAATAAAGAGCAAATTTCTGTTCAGGCTGATTGTAACTACTTGTCAGCTTATTAAAACAACTTAAGCACCAACCCAATTCGATCGGAAATTTCACTGTGAATATTACCTGCTCACTTTCCTTTACGCCAAAAAAAGTTAAAGGATGATGAAGCTGTCCCTGCAAAACATAAATAATCAATTTATAGCCTTCCAAATATAAATTGTTCTTTAAATATCTCGGAAAATCCGTCAGTGTTACTAGATTATTTAACTTTAAATTAATTGATAAATCGGGAGTAGAATAAGGATTAATTGTTAAAACCTCAATAAAATCCGTAACCTTCAGAAAATATCTCGCAGGATATACCTCCGTATATTCTGAACGTTCAAAATCTAAAAGTAACTTGTCCGTATTCCTTTCTTTATCATATAAATCCACGTGAATAGCCAACCGAGGAATCCCTAAGCAGGGGAACTCCACAATTGCCACTTTCTCCCGTAATGTGTCCGCAACAAAATTAGCCAATTCCAGAGCCGCCGGACACCCGTCCGAACCACCCGGCGTCCAGATAGAAACTGTCATCGGATGCTCTATGCCGCCGGTTGGGATAGGCTCCTTCTTCACAGCTTTATACATAGCTTTTTGCAGGCCACCAAAAATGTCCAGTTCCTTCACCTCGCAAACGGGGAGACGGTTCTTCTGTCTGTTTTTTAAAATATGTATTGCGAAAAATGTTCCCCCAAAAATTCCAAAAAAATATAATATACCACCCTAACATCTTATATATTACATAATTTTAACAACGTTTTCAAGTATTGTTGTCTTTTAGACAAAAACACTAAAAGAAACTTTCTGCTAAAATTATTTCACTTAGGCTTTTTAATTATTAAGTGTTTACCTTTTAAGATAAGCACGTACTCGCTCGCCCAAGCTCTTTTTATCCACGTCCGGTGTAGAGATTTTTACACCGCATATTTCCATCAACTTATTAATAAACGCCTGTGTTTCACCGGTTATTTGACGATAATCCTGAGAATAAACGTAATGCAAAAAATCCTCTTCAAAACTCACCGGCGGATAAAGGAAGGGTTCCTCGTTCAAGCCTTTAATCTCCTTATTAAGGTATTTCACCTGTTTAGTACCAATGATCTGCGTACTCCCTTGCCCTTTTTCTCGCTCCCTAAGCCCATATAGCACACTTGCCGGAAGCAGGTCTACCGTAAGAAACTTCGTATAAGTCAACTCCTCCAACACAACCTGATTAAAAAAATTTCTCCCCGCACAAATAAAAATCAGAAAATGAAAACCTTTTTCAAAAATCATAATCCGAGAAAGCTCCGTCACAAAAGCTTGCCAATGCTCCATCAGATCATCCTCGGCTGCATTATCTTCTCTTTTCCCATCAGGTAAAAAATAAAGTCCCTCCGGCAAATACCGGAGATAGTCACTACTCTCCCCATTTACATTGACAGTATAAGGATCCTTAAGATACTTTTCCGCATTATAAAAACATTTTTTTATAAAATCATTATTCCCCTGGATATACATAGAAAGGGCATGACTCGTATTATAATAAGGGTGCTCCAGCGCAAGACAGCTAGCCAGAGTAGGTACCTGGGCCACTGTTTCTACTAGAGCCACCTTGAACCCATTTTCCGCTAAATTTAAGGCCGTCAAAAGAGCCATTCCACAGTTTGAGAAAGTATTGTTTTCCGACCAAAAAGTTAGGACATTGGATTTAACATGGTAAGGCTTGAAGATTTTTTCTCCCTCTCTTTCCCAAAAACTGTTGTTTCCTTTTCCTTCTTTTAAATAAGGCAGCTCCCGCTCCTTTTTCTCTAAGTATTGCTCTATCTCTTCCAGTGTTCTCTGCGTAAGCATAAAAGCCCGGACATCGTCTTCATCAAAATTGTCCAAGAACCAAAAATTATAGATCTGCATTTTTAAAAGATTGACTATTAATTCCCGATCGGCAATCTTTTTTTCAGGCAATAATACAATAATCCGGCTCTTGTGACGGAACTTCTTTATTGTAAAAATCATGCGTAAAAAGTCTTTTATTTTGGGACTTTTTTGTTTATTTAAATTAGTAAAATAAACAGTACTATTAATCAGAAAAGTGTCGGGATCTTCCCCTCCGCCCTTTTCAGCCCAAATACCGGCAGCTTCCAGTGTATAATCCCAGCCGGTAATTATCCCGTATTTATTGATTTCCTTAATTAATTTAGAATCTCGCTCGCCAAAAACAAGATGCACCCGTAGCATTTCTATCAACTCCATTTTCATTATCAGGAAGTTGTTTTTTCTAAAACCAGCCCATCAACTGCGTAAACAATACACCAGCCCCCAAGAGCCACACATACACCGAAAATCCCTTCAAGGAACCCCGTTGGATAATATTCAACATCCAACGCACCGCAATATACCCACACACCGCCGAAACTAATGTGCCAATCAGTAAAGAAGTCATCCCAATACCTTCAATATTTCCCTCCAGCAGATCCTTCCCTTGTACTACAACTGCTCCCATAATCGCCGGAATAGAAAGCAGAAAAGAAAACTTAGCCGCCACTTTCCTATCTATCCCCTGAAACAAGGAACCGGCAATGGTTAATCCGGAACGGGAAATAGCCGGCAGAATCGCCACACCCTGCAACGTACCTACTATTAACGTATCTTTAAAAGAAATATGATTAACATCCTTTAATCCCCTATCTTTAACACTATCCGCCAACCACAGAATAAGACCCGTAGCAAGGAATTCCCATCCTACCGTTACGCCGGTACGAGCTAATTCCTCAAAAGTATCTTTAAAAAGCAAGCCAATCGCCGCGGTAGGAATAGTTCCCACCACAATCAGCAAGGTAAGATGACTAAAAGGCCTTTTGATCATTTCCCAAATATCCCGCCAAAAAACAGCCATGACCGCAACTAACGTTCCCAGGTGCAGCATTGTATCCAAAAGCAACCCCGCTTCAGCCAACCCAAACATTTTTCTAAAAAGCAAAAGATGCCCGCTGCTGCTGACCGGCAAAAATTCCGTAAACCCCTGAACTACTCCTAAGATAATAGTTTTTAAAATTTCATCCATAATATACCTCCACACAATTAACATTGTTAATTTTCAATCGCATCACAACATTCCCTAATTATTATAGCAAGTAATTCTAAAATCTACAAAATAAAAAAGTTCTATCCTTTTTTTCACTGGTATAACCTACGTTTTAAATATATAATAATACTAACTTTTCACTCAAATATCTTAACATAAGGAGGTTCCTTTTTATGCTAAAAAACATTACAAAGATCACTATCTTAATGCTTCTTCCCATCTTAATGCTTTGCGGCTGTTTAAAAGCAACGGAAAATGGACCGTCAAATAACCATAATAATGTTGCCTTTCCTTTTGAAGTAACCGATTTTGTTGACCGCGTGGTTACCATAGAAAAAGAACCGCAACGTATTGTTTCCCTATCGCCGGCTACTACCGAAATTCTCTTTGCTCTAGGCGTCGGGGAACGGATCGTAGGCATAACTACCTATGATGATTATCCACCCGAGCAAATTGAAAAGCTACACCGGGTAGGCGATTTTCAGGGGCCCAACATTGAGGCTATCCTAGCTCAAAATCCCGATATTATCTTTGGTTCCAGACTTTCCGGTCAGGAACAAATGGAAGCTCTCGCTAAAGCCGGTTTTCCCGTAGTCATCCTTGAGGCCGCTTCCTTTTCCCAAATTACGGACTCCATTACTTTAACGGCTGAAATAACGAATACAAAAGCAGAGGGCACCAAAATAATTAGGAAAATGCAAAACAAAATAGACACCATCCAACAAAGAGTCAAAGATTTACCTAAGAGCAAAACCTTTTATCTGGTGGATGCCAATGGCAACTGGACTGCCGGAAAAGACACCTTTATTGATGAATTAATCACATTAGGAGGCGGAGAGAATATTGCCGGAGAGCTGAACGGCTGGATCCAGTTTAGTTTGGAAACCTTACTGGAAAAAAACCCGGCGATAATTCTAACCGCTCCCCATGCCGGCAGTATGCGGGAACTCTTCAATAGCCCCGGTTTCCAAGATATGGAGGCCGTAAAAAAGAGACAAATTTTTGTCATTAGCGATGACAATATTATTTCTCGCCCCTCTTACCGGATTGTACAAGGACTTGAGGAAATCGCTAAATTTTTACACCCCGAAGCTTTTCCCGAAGCTTTTCCCGAAAGTAGAGTTGACTAATTTTTATGAATAAGTACCATTCTCCTCAAAAAAAAGCCGTTTTCTCCCTGGGGCTTCTTCTGCTTCTTCTTAGCAGCCTTATCGCTATCTCCTGCGGTTCCGTAAAAATCTCCCTAAACGAGATAATAGAAACCTTCCTGGGAAGGGGCAGCGAAACAACCAGAAACATTCTCCTCTTTTTAAGACTCCCCAGAATAATTGAAGCAGGGATTATCGGAGCAGGGTTAGCCGTGGTAGGCGCTTTCTTCCAGGGTCTCCTGCGAAACCCGATGGCCGACCCCTATGTTCTGGGAGTTTCCTCAGGTGCAGCCTTTGGAGCCACCATTGCCATCATCCTTAACCTGGGCATCTTCGGTACCGGGTTTTCCGCCTTTCTTGCTGCCCTTTTCACGATCAATCTGGTTTACCTTATTGCTAAATCGGGAACGAGGATTTCCATGGCTTCCCTGCTTTTGGCCGGCATTGCCGTTAGCACCTTCCTCTCCGCTGTTATTTCCCTCCTCATGCTTCTCAATCATGAGCAAATAACCAAAATTCTTTTCTGGACAATGGGCTCTTTCAACTTGGTTTTTTGGGATAATGTCTATTTATCCGCACCTCTAATCCTGATTGGTTCTTTACTGCTATATGTCTTTGCTCGTGACCTGAACGTGATGATGACCGGGGAAGAAACAGCGGAACATCTTGGTATTAATACCGAAAAAGTTAAGCGAATCATTCTGCTGTTAGGTTCTCTGGTTACGGCGGCCGCCGTCTTTACTACAGGCATCATCGGTTTTGTCGGCTTAATTGTACCCCATATTTCCAGACTCTTGGTCGGACCTGATAACCGCGTGCTGGTTCCCTTTAGCGCCTTAGCAGGTGCCATTTTTCTCATCTGCACCGATACCCTGGCCCGTACTATCCTTGCCCCCGCAGAAATACCGGCGGGAATTATTACAGCAGCCTTAGGGGCTCCCTTTTTCATCTATTTACTGATTAAAGCAAAAACGCATAAAGAAGGAATGTGATCAACATGACTCTTCTTCAGATAGAGGATTTACACTTTAACTACGGAACAACAGAAGTGATCAAAGGAATTAATCTTCATCTCCAAGCCCCTCTCTTAGCGGCTATTATCGGAGCAAACGGCTGTGGTAAAACTACCCTGCTCAAAAATATTTCCGGCTATCTGAAGCCCTCGCAGGGCAAAATTTCTCTCATTCAAAAAAATACTCAGAATAATTTTCAAAAAGATATGCAAGAAATTATCCGGAATAATGTCCAGAATGATGTCCAGAATGATATCCAAAATGATATCCAAAAAATGAGTATCTGTGAAAGAGCCCAAAATATTAGCTTTGTTCCTCAGGAACTCACCAATGACTTCGCTTTTACCAGCTATGATTTAGTGATGATGGGCAGAACCCCTTACCTAAAAAGATTCCAGCAGGAAAGCGCTACTGATCACCAAATAGTCCAAGAAGCAATGGAGCTTACCCACACTTGGCATCTTAAAAATCGCCTCATCACTCAACTTAGCGGAGGAGAGAGACAAAGAATCTATATCGCCCGTTCCTTAGCCCAACAACCTAAAATACTCCTGCTAGATGAGCCTGTTTCTCACTTAGATCTCAAATACCAAATGGAAATTCTCACCCTCCTCAAGGGACTTACTACAAAAGATCAAGGTATCCTCATTCTAATCGTTCTTCACGATATTAACCTCGCTTCCCAGTTTTCCGATGAAATCATCATCATGAAGAATGGCACAATAATATCCCGGGGAAAACCCCAGGATATCATCATTCATAAAAATATTCACAATGCTTTTGCCATTGATGTGGAAATTATGCATAATCCACACACCAACACCCCTTATATTGTTCCACTTACCACTAAAAAATCTAAACTTAAGGTGATTTAAAACACCCACATCCCCCTGTTTATATTTTTAGCCAAACTAGCTCTCCGGTACATTAATTTCCTACTGAATGATGCCATGTTTTAATACTTTTTGAAATATTATCATTATTTCCGTCGAAATTGCTCTATAAATATCCCTAACCTTTATGTTATAATATGTCTAACAAACGTAATGTTTCCCAGTATCTTACTCTGATCCAAGGAGGTGATTTTTTGTCGGTAAAAACCTTACTTTATATCTCCCTAACTATTTTCCTTTTTTATGAGTTATTTACCGTGGGTTTTCCTTTTTTATTAGCTTTTCTTATCGCCTTTCTGGTGGATCCGCTTATTCGTCTGCTGATTAAACGCAGCAATATAAAACGTCTGTATGCCTCCTCGTTAGTTTGCACAAGCTTTACAATCATCCTCTGTGGTTTAACTTATCTACTCATCACTAAAGTTTCTAGCGAAGCCATAGCTCTTTCCAAGACCCTTCTGCAATTTACCAAGGATACTTATACCAATATGGACTGGCTCAATGCGGAATACCTCCGCTTATTTCAGAACATTCCACCAGAATATAACGCCACCCTTCAACAGGTTTCCAAAGCAGGCTTAGAAGCAGTACAGAACTTACTTGGTCTATCGGCCAGCTTATTTTTTAACCTAGCTAAAACAATCCCTAACATCTTTTTACAAGCAATCATTTTCTTCCTAGCTTTTTATCTCATCAGCATTAATCTACCTGAAATCAAAAAAGGGTTTCTGCAATTTTTTGATCCTTCAGTGCATTCTAAAGTAAAATTAGTACTCATTAAACTTCATAACACTATTTTCGGCTTCTTACGTGCTCAATTTATTATTAGTACCCTCATCTTTATTGCCGTTCTAATCGGGTTTTTAATTATGGGAATCAACTACCCTTCCGTCCTTGCACTGCTCATCACTGTCGTCGATATACTGCCCATTTTAGGGACAGGCTCAATCATGGTACCGATGGCAATTTATTATCTAATAATCGGGAATCCCTTCCTCTTCTGGGGACTATTGATTCACTACGCCTTTATCACTGTTTTCCGTCGAGCCATTGAGCCAAAAATCTTAGCAGAAAATATTGGTATCAGTGCTTTAGCTACACTCGCCAGCATGTATATTGGTTATTGTCTCACCGGCGTTATCGGGCTTTTCCTTGGACCTTTTCTGGTTATTCTCTACCAAGCCCTAGTCAAAGTGGGTATACTTAATATTAAAATAAAATTCTAAAGCTGCCACAAAGGCAGCTTTTTTTATACTTTTTATTTTTAACTTATTACTTAACTTACAGCGGAAACAATTTTACCTCTCCCTGTACAGCCAGCTTATCTCCTAAAACAGCCACAGCACCCGCCACCCCAGGGATAGTCACCGCCCAATTAACTGCCTTTTCCAGGTCCTTAATTTCGCGAACCTGATTACAAGCAGCCGTAGCCACCGCATCAGCTAAAACAGCCGAAGGCGCAATAATCACTACTGCATCAGCACATCCAAAGCTCAAACTGTGCCCAACCGTCCCCGAAGACGTACAAATACCCAAGGGCGTATTCCCCGGTCTTATTTCCAACCCAATTTGCTGGGAAAAAGGTGAATTACCGGCATAAAGACTCACCTTCCGTATGCGGCTCGATTTTAACCAAATATCACCGCCATTTTCCACAATTATATCCTTGGAATAGCGAGATAAAAATTTACCCGTCTGCTCAGCAAACCATCCTGCCACTGCCGCCATAGGCCCTACTCCGGCAGACTCTGCCGCTTTACACATGGCCAGAATAGAAGCAGGAGTCAAGCTATGCTGCTCCTCGGCCGGATCAAGCCGCCACGGCTCCAAAGCCGTCAAAAAACCCGGATTCCTTTGCAAATACGCTTTAAATAACCGCCGCTCTTCAGAAACAAAAAGTTCCGTCCTCTCTTTCAGACCGACATTATACTGGCCTTTTTTCACGCCTATATCCAAGTCGGTTTCCCCAATAACCACCTGAAAATGATGCAAATCCTCTTCCCTGTGAAAGCTTCGATATTCTCGCGGTTCATAAACCACTTAAATCTTAACCTCCATCGCATGGACAGGGCAAATTTTTACACACATCAAACAAAGAATACATTCATCCTCATTAAACTTTACTTCCATCGAAGGACGTTCGATAGAAAGCGCCCGGGTAGGACAATGTGCCGTGCAATTTCCACAATGAGTACATTTTTCTTCATTTCTCCTTACTTCTTGAGCCAAAGGATGAACCGTAATACCCTGTTGTTTTAAAAAACGAATGCCTTCCTCATAACGTTCTCCGGTAAGCTCTAGCACCATCGTTCCTTCTTGATGGGGATTGATGGAGGCTTTTAAAATATTCGCCACCAAATCATATTCCTTCGCCAAAGAATAAATAATAGGTTGCTTAACAGTTTCTGCAGAAAAACGCAAAACAATTTTTTCCGGTGCCATTTTTTTCACTCCTCACAAATCTATATTTTTCTCTCATTATCTGTCAATCTTACTTTTTTCCATTCTTATCTCTTTCTTATCTCTTT
>DHPU01000044.1:30663-46330 GCA_002407935.1 Peptococcaceae bacterium UBA5356 | reverse complement strand
CTTATCTCTTTCTTATCTCTTTCTCTAAGAGTCTGTTGCAAAGCAACTTTTAGGTACCTACATTATATGATTTTGATAAAAAGAGACTTAGGTTAATGACTTGCCTTTTAGCCCCTGCTCCGGTCCCGGCAACAACTGACTGGGTTCTCCCAATAAAAATTCACCTTTTTGAATCCAGTTTTTTAAAGTAGCAGCGATTTCCCGTGCCCGCACATAACTGCTCACGGGAGAGGTGGGAACCTCTTGCCCCCTAACCTTAATTGAGCCCGTCTTGAGCTGTGCATAACTGGCATAGCCCAAATCCATTGACTTAAGATTAGGATAAGCGTCCCCATAATCAACAATCGGGGCGTAAAGCTCCTCATCGGATTTTGCTGCATACTCTAAGATTTCCTCATTTAAAATTGGAATGGGTAACCCTATCCCTACCGTCAAAGTAGCACCATAACCCAAATAACTTGTTCCTACCAACCAGCGGGAACTCATCTGTTTCAAGTCACCAATTACCGCTAAAGTTCCTCCTGATGCGGTCAAATCCTTTCCTTCCTTATCCTTCATAAATCCCGGAAAATGTTGTGTACCGTTCCAAGCAACATACCCTATTCCTCCGCCCAAGAAAATCCGCGTCCCAATCCCAATCGTTTTAAAATAAGGATCCTTCAAGAGTGGGCTTAATTGTCCGGACGTCGAATAAGAAGCATTACCAAGATTAGGTTTCAATGCTCCCATGTAAGTATAAATCGTACGTTCAGTCAAATTAACCGCGCAATTATAATTCTGGTAAGCATTTCTAGGATTAAATAAAATTGCTTCATTAATTTTCTCCAACGTAATCGTTGTTTCCAATTCAGTACGCGGATAACAATCGGTACCATAACTAGTCGCTTTCAAATTAACCGCTTTGCCAGCAACTAAATCCTCAATAACATGACCACCGCCATAACGGAATTCGCCGGGATAATCACTATTAGCCGGATCTTGCTCCGGTAATTCTGTTGCCCCGAGGAAAGCATCCACCGCCGCTATCCCTGCATAAGCCGACACATTATTCAGCCACACCTTGCTCATTCTCATCCGTGGTTTTGTATGACCAAAATTCAAAAAAACACCTGATGAACACATGGGACTAAAAGTCCCCGTGGTAACAACATCGACTTCTTTAGCCGTCCGGCTAATACCCTGTTCACGAACCTTGCCAATTACTTCTTCTGCTGTCAGAACCACGGCCTTGCCAGCCTTGATACGTTCATTGATTTCCTTGTAAGTGCGTTCTACCGACATTCTTCTTCCTCCTTCTGTTACTCCTGCCCTTATCCTCTTTCTCATTATATTAATGGCCCCTTCCTAAAAGAAGAGGCCCATGCAAATAGCTTGCCGGGTCTCTTATCTTTCAGAAGATCACCACTTCTGCAGGAATTGGCACCACTCAGCTTAATAAAATTATTAACCTGACGGTTGCCGGGTTTCATCGGGCCCGTCCCTCCACCTCTCTTGATAAGAGCACACATTAAAATATTTACTTTTTAAGTTCATCATCTTAAGATGATGAACTTAATTATGAATAATAGTTTATCAAGGTAAAGCCCTCTTGTCAAGAATTTAGCCTTGGTGGTCTGGGCCCATAAAATTGATAATAATGGCATTCAATCCTGCCGTTATATAATTTTCTGTTCTTGTTCGACTTACGACCAAATAACTTTTCAAATCCAGGGTGTGAGGTTAAAACATAAAAAGACCATGTATCCAGCTTCCCAAAAGCCTGTCCCATTTCCCTATACAGACGTTCCACCGCCGCTTCTTCCTCTAAACGTTCCCCATAGGGTGGATTACAAATCAGATAACCATACTTTTTCTTCGTACTTAAATCCGCCAAGGCTCTCTCCTGAAAATGGATCTGGTTTTCTACTCCTGCTTCCTTGGCATGATAACGAGCCATGCTCAAAACCTCTTTATCCCAGTCAAAACCGCCCAAATCAAGCGTAACATCCCGCCGAACCAAATCCTCAGCCTCCCGGCGGGCCTCCTGCCAAAGCTTGCGGGGAATATTCGGCCAATCCTCGGCGATAAAATTGCGCTGCCGCCCCGGCGCCATATTTAAACCCAAGAGTGCCGCTTCAATCGGGATTGTCCCTGAACCACAAAAAGGATCGATTAAAGACCGGTCAGCCTTCCAATGACTAAGCCTAATCATAGCCGCAGCCAAGGTTTCCTTCAAAGGTGCTTGGCTCACCAGTTTACGGTAACCCCTTTTATGCAATCCCGGCCCACTTGTATCAATGGTTAGCGTAACGACATCCTTTAATAAAGCCACCTCAATCTTATAAAGCGGCCCCTTTTCCTCGAACCAGTTGATCTTGTATTTTTCCTTCATCTTTTCAACAATCGCCTTTTTCACGATCGCCTGACAATCTGGCACACTGAATAAAGTAGATTTGATCGACTTCCCCTCCACCGGGAATTCCGCATTGGCCGGAAGCCAGTCATACCAAGGCAAAGCCTTCGTCTGTTGAAACAGTTCTTCAAAAGTTCTGGCTTCAAACTGACCCATCTTAATAAGCACCCGGTCGGCCGTCCGCAGCCATAAATTTGTGCGGCAAATGGCCTTCTCATCACCCTGAAAAACAACGCGACTATTTTCTACTTTCTGCTCTGTATAGCCAAGTTCCAGCAACTCCTTGGCTACTACAGCTTCTAACCCAAAAGTGGCTGTGGCAATTAATTCGATGCGGGACATTGTTTTTCCTCCTCGTTCTTTAAACATATCCTTCCCAGACTAAGTCTAAAAGTCAAAAGTCTAAGCAAAGCTTAGGTAAAGCCTAGACAAGGCTCAGGCAAAGAAAAGCTCCAGTACTTCCTCAGTGCTTACCTGACCAAAATACCTCTCCACACTTTCCTGCTGCAAAACTTCAGACAAAATTGCTTCTTCGTACCTTAATCCCACTATCCTTTGCTCCAAATTCTCAATATCTTCATTACTGAAGAAATCCCCATAAATCTTACACCCTCTTATTATACCAGTTTCGACTTGAATACACACCTCAATCCCCCCGCAAAGAAAACGCCCGCTCTTTTGCAGATTAAACCGCGGCGATTGTCCATAATTCCAGTCCCAGGTATGATACTTTTTGTCCCGCAAATCCTTTATTTCCGCTACTTCTTCACTACTCAAGTGATATTTTCGTACCGGCTCACCCTGAAATAAATGAACTAATAAATTTTCTCTAAACTCCTCCAAAGAAAAAGACTGCGGTAAATGTTCACTAATATTCGTGATACGACTGCGCACTGATTTCACGCCCTTCGAGACAAACTTCTCCTCCTTAACCCGCAAAGCAGCCTGTACATCGTCAAGATTCGCCGCAAAAAGCAAAGTACCATGGTGCATCGTTCTGTTCTTATCATGGTATTGCGCATTACCGGAGAACTTTTTCCCCTCAATTGTTAAATCATTACGTCCACTGAGCTCCGCAGTAACACCCATTTGGGCTAAAGCTTGCACCACCGGTTCCGTAAATCTCCGAAAGTCGAGCTGCGCATTTTGTTTGTTTGCAATAAAAGTAAAATTCAAATTGCCCAGATCATGATAAACAGCCCCGCCGCCTGTCATACGCCGAACTACATGTATTCCCCGGCTTTTAATAAAATCATGATTGATTTCCGCCGGCGTATTTTGGAATCTGCCCACAATGACTGACGGCTCATTCTGCCAGAGCAGCACATAAGTCTCCTGCGGGCTAAGCCTTTTTAAGACATATTCCTCCAAGGCCAAATTATAATGTGGATCGTGACAAGCGTTAGGTATATACAACATGTTTATTCTTTCCTCCGCTTAAGCAGTTTACCTTCTTCTTAGCATAATGCTTTTTCCCCAATTTATAAGTATATTTTTAGCACCATGGATATCCCGATGTTCGCTATATCCACAGTGGCATTTATAGACTTTAACTGCCGCTATAGTATGTATCTCTCCCAAATCAATGGACACTGTGTTAATTCCGGTAATGTTCCTTATTCTATAATTATGTGGTAGCCGATTCTAAATAGACAAACGATTGTGGCGGATACACTATTCCATAGTCAGACAGCTTCTTGGGTTGTTCATAGACTTCAACTTTTCCCAGCTTATAAGCAACTGCATTTTTCTTGCCTTTGTAGTAGGCTCGAAAAAAGGCATATGAGATGCCCGCAAAATCCTTCGTCTGCCGCCAAACCGCATTGATTTCACCCTCGATAATATCTTCGATCTCTGCTTCGGCGACAACCATCTTTTGCGGTGCAGTGGCATAAATGATTATTCTGTCCACCGCGGGTTTACAGCGCACCTTCCTGAACTCGAATAGTTTCTTCCCGCTAAGAATGTTTTCTACATGTTCGGGATTAATTGATAATAACATTTGACACATCGACATTACCCTCCCTTAGTATTGCTTTGAACTGTTCTGGATTTAATTGAACATTGGCGGGGTACTCATTAATTCCTGACCAAAACCCGTTTTTATCAAGCCAATCCATATTTACATTATTACCAGCACCAAAATAACCATAGTATAGCATTTCAATGACAACAAGGTTCTTTTCGTAATCATACTTGGTTCTCATTTCGCGTTCGTCGAACACGGATTTATTCCCGATACGAGACTTCAGTTCTTCAAATGATATATGGCAACGGTTATTTGTCTTTACCATAATTATATCATTGACAATGCAATATGAAGTCAAGCAAGATTTATACCTTGGTTTTTGTCCATCCTGCTTGGTATGCCGACGATAGATGAGTATCGGTTCCCCAATTTTATAATGAGGGCGAGAATATTGAGAACCCACATATATCTTGGACAATCCGTTTGCAACTGATAGAGCGACATTTTCCTGTAAAGTCCTACTCAATTCTGAGTACGGAAATAAGGTATCGTGGTATATATCGTTAACGATGAGGTATCCGGCTTTGTGGAAAGCGGGATTTATGAATGGAAAAGCTTTGTACGGATCGCTGTAGTTTACTTCAGCGCGGCTTCTTATGTACACGCATTCACCATTATGATTATGACCAGCCAGTTGAAAACCGAAACGTTCCAACTGCCCAATCAGTAACTCGTGTTTATCAAACACAGTCACATAAATCTCTTGTGTTTTAGACTTTTGCCACTTCCACAATGCAAGGCCTATGGCACCTTCACCAAGACGTTGAGCACGGTATCGTTCTGCAAGACGCAATGTACTGATTTTTATGCGGGGCAGCGCTGGAAAAGTTTTCTCCGCCAGTTCTATAGCTTCATTTTCTTCTTTCAGGCAGACAAAAGCGCCCAAACCCACATCGTCATCAAAAACAAGAGCAGTAGAACCAGCTTCTACTTTTTTTGCAAACCATCTTTCAAACCCAATATTGTTTGCATCAGCCGGATAATCCTCTTTAAGGGAATCAAAGAAATGATCGTTTAAATCTAGCTCAGAAAACTTTTTTAATAAAAATTTACCAGCCATAAATGACCTCCTTATCCTTGTTTGCATACCCTACATCTTCAATTAATTAATTGTAACGTACTATCGTGCCTAAATCAAGAGAAAATTCGACTTATTCTTGCTTTTGCTCGTTTCAATCTTGCGTTTTCGTTCTTAATCGGTTATACTATGAATAAAATTTGTTGAATTGGACTGGATTCGAAAAATCATACGAGGTGAAATAGTATGGCAATCAGTTATAAAAAATTATGGAAACTTCTCATTGATAAAGACATGCTGAAGAAAGACCTTCAGCATAAGGCCGGTATCAGTTCGGCTTCTATTACAAAGTTGGGGAAGAACGAAAATGTAAATACCGATATACTAGAAAAAATATGTAAAGCGCTGGATTGCGACATCTCTGACATCATGGAGATGAGCGAAGAGCCGAAAAAATAGGAGAGGGGGAAAATCGATAGAGACATATACACCGCATCAAATTCGGTATTTCGCCGAACAAATAATGCTGCATCGTCCGCAGTCAAGCATTGATGGACTTGCTTCTGCTATGTCGGGCGTAAAGGTCGATCTTAACCCTCATCAGGTTGATGCAGCATTATTCGCTTTAAAATCTCCCCTTTCAAATGGGTCTTTACTTGCCGACGAGGTTGGGTTAGGGAAAACCATTGAAGCTGGATTGGTGCTTGCGCAGTACTGGTCAGAACGTCGGCGTCGCATTCTACTCGTTGTTCCTGCCTCGCTTCGTACCCAATGGCGGGCGGAACTTTCTGAGAAGTTCTACATAGAATCAATCATACTCGAATCTAAAAACTATAACAAAGCAAAAAAGGATGGGGTCCTAAATCCCTTTGATATACGGGATCAGGTCGTAATCTGCTCATATAATTTCGTTTCATCAAAAGAGAATGACGTTCATGCCACCCCTTGGGACTTGGTCATTATCGATGAGGCACATCGCCTGCGTAATGTATATAAATCCGGGAATGTCATGGGAAGAAAGTTGCGCCAAACGTTGACAGGCAAACGGAAACTACTTCTCACTGCAACGCCGCTTCAAAACAACCTCATGGAGCTTTATGGTCTTGTGAGCATTATTGATGAGCATGTCTTTGGGGATGCCCGTACATTGCGAGCTTCCGCTTCGGAGACACTCACAGAGCAAACCATCGGACGAGGTCTCCGATTACCTTTTGGACAGCGAACAGGAGTGGATGAGGTAGACCGTTTGTCTATAGTTAGCCATGATCGTTATGAAGCTATAGTGAACCTTGCTAATAATCCAGATTCCCTTGTTCGCCGCGTTTTTTATATTGACCCGGCAGAGAGTAAAAACGATGACCAGCGGGAAACTGTCGAACTGCCCACTGTTTATGATGAATTGACACAAGCCGTGAACTTTACAAAGCAGCTTGCCTTCACACTTCGAGAAACCGCAAGCCCATATTATGTTGAGAACAAAACCCCGGAACAGACTGTACAGGTGGCGCAGTTCGTTGCACAGCTTGCATCAAGAACGGTAATTGAACTCGGCAAACAGGTCAAGACTTTTAATGCTACCAAAGATGAGGAAACGATGCAAATGGTACGCACCAGTATTGTGAGCGAAACCATACGCCAGTTCCCGACATTTGAGCTAAAACCAGAAGACTTAAAAGTCGTTGTAGAGGAAGCCATTGAAACTTGCGTCCAGACCCTTACTGACAAAGTGATTCCAATCCCACAGGGTGTAGTGCAGCCTTTTACCGAGGTAAAACATGGTTTTTATGATTTTCCTCTTGATACCAGAAACTTAAGCTGGCATCCTTCCGATGACACTCTTATCGGTACGGAATTGCATGAAGGCGGAGAAACCTTTGAATATGAAGCAAACCTTGCATTGTTTCCTAAAGCAGATACTGTCGAGAATGAAATCGTGCGGCATATTATTGTCCATGATAACGTGGATTATAGCAGTTGTTCGGAACTTATTTATTCTCTTATTGCAAACGCGAAGAGGCACTTTTTGTCGTACTTAAATTCTGAGGAAACTGAGAAGGTCATGCGAGACCGTCAGCGGAGCCTCGCTGAAATCATCTATACCCAAATGAATCAGCATTTCTACAAAGAAGAAACAAGCTATCGCGCTTCTGGGATGCGACCCTTTACCAGAATTGAAACTGGCTTCGGCGGCAAGTTCAGGTCGGATAATCTTTATGACCTGCGTGCGGATATGCCGGCATCCGAGGTTAAGACAAAGATATTTAAGGGCTTCAAAAAGGCTTGCCATACACTGTATAAGTTCGACAGTAATACAGAGCGAGTCTTTGCAATTGTCCTTGAAAATGATCATGCTGTATTGAAATGGCTGCGCCCAAGTTCGAGGCAGTTTAATATTTATTATGGACCGGGCGGTGCAAGCAAGTATGAGCCAGATTTTATCGTCGAGACTGCTGATACGATATACATGGTAGAAACGAAAGCCTCCGATGAAATAAATAGCAATAACGTAAAGGAAAAAGCCATCGCTGCGCAGGAGTATTGTCGAGCAGTCAGTGAATGGAATGCTGATAACGATGGGAAACCTTGGGAGTATGCACTCCTATCACATGATGAAGTTCGCTTACAATCCAGCTTTGTGTACCTGATGAAAAATCGGGTGAGATCTGAACAATTAAAGCTGGAGGTAGAGTGACATGGTTACACGAAGCAAAAGTATTAATCTTTTCTTGATGGACGGAACCGCAAACGGTCGCATTAAATGCACCTTGGCTAACTGGATAGGTGTGGCCTATAAGGTACCTCGAACCGAACTTGACAAGTGAGAGTGGGGTCTATTTAATGTTGTTTATATAGGTCAAGCCGGGGCAAGGAAAAATGGAAAAGGTAAGAGGACGTAAAACTGGAAAGAGTTAAAGAATTTGGCTGATGCCAAAGATAGGAGTGTGTAATGTCGATTGAGCTATTGAATCAAAATCATCGCGATGCGATTGTTAACGCTTTTAAAAAAACAGAGCATCGTATTCGAATTATCAGCCCCTTTATACAGGAGAGCATGACGAGGTATCTTGTTGACTCAATGAGCAAAGGCATCGTTGCTCAGCTGATTACGCGCTTCTACCGTGAGGATTTCATCAAATCCGTGAGTAGTCTTACGGCGCTAAAAAGCCTTCAAAAGACAGGAGTCGACATTTACGCGTTGAAGGATCTTCATGCGAAGCTGTATCTGTTTGATGATAATGTGGCCATAATAGGCTCGGCCAATTTTACGGGTGGGGGCTTCGGAAATAATATCGAGCTGTCGCTGTACATAGAAGAGGAGTATGATCTGATAGCACAACTCTCAGAATACTTCGATAAGATGTTGTTGACCATTCAAGACTTAGGTGATTTCAAAGTCCTCGGCGACAAAATCGAGGATGAAATTCTAATCGTCCAAAAAGCGATTAAAGGACGCGATCAGTTCAGCAAGCCCAACCCCATACGTTTCGGGGCAGAAATGAGCACAAAGCAAACACCTGACGTAGTCCCCGCCGACGAGGTGGAAAGCATACTCGGTGTACCCAATGAAGGCCTCTCGGCTATCCTAAAATTCGAGGGTGCGGCACACAGACGAATTGACCCCAACGGCTTTTATGAACCGAATCATTATGACCGCAAGAGGATCTATTTTACCGCCTCATCAAAACCTCCGAGAAGCTTGAATGAAGACACGGCTGTTTTTCTCTCTGTTGTTAGCTGGGATAAATCTGGTGCGGGAACACCTATAATCGTCGGCCGAGCCAAGACAAAGGGCTATGACCCCCTTAACATTACTGACGATTATCTAATCAAGGAGCATCCTTGGGCTATCGATTATAAATACTATGTGGAGCTGTATGACATCGAAACCGTAGACACAAAGATAATTAATTGTATATCATTAAATGATATAATTGCGGAGGTTGGGTACAGGTTATACCCAAACACCGAAAATAATCCTGCAACGCCAATTCCGAGTCTACGGATAAGGCATCACCAAAAGGCGTATATTGCGATAACACCTTACGCCGCAAACAGGATAAACACGATGCTTGAGGCTCTGTTTAATCAATATGGGAAAGCATCATTTTAGCGTTTAGCTACCCACAATGTAAATTGAGTCACGGTTATAAATTATGGGATCCGCCGTACAACACAGGGAACGACTTTGTTTACCGTGATAACTTCACGCTGGATAAAGACGAGTATGATGAGGAAGCGGGCGTATATGACGAGGACAGTGAAGCAGCTAAGACAGGCTATAAAAACATCCGCGAAAGCAGTTTCAATAGTTCACCCGAAAAAATCAATGTGGAAGAAATCTTCAAGCTGCTTGCGCCTAATGCGAGCGTTAAATTGCTGTAAGGGGGTGAGATAATATGGCTAAGAAAAAGAAGAACGACATTACAATCCGTAGTTCTGCCGCCGAGTACCTGACTTTTGTCGCGTCAACCGGTGACAGTCAGGATAGCGTTGAAATGCGTTATGAGGACGAGAACATTTGGCTCACGCAGAAAATGATGGCGACTCTATATGATGTATCCGTATCTGCAATCAACCAGCATATCAAAAAAGTTTTTGATGACTCTGAACTGGAACCGGGGGCAACTATTAAGAAATACTTAATAGTTCAATTTACAAAGAGAGGCACTATCCCTTGCGGGACATTGCCTCTCTTTTTGCTTTTTCGTATCGGTTTAGTTATAGGCTATGGCAGCGCCACATTGCCAAGCTCCGCAAGCCCGGCCATCCCATTCGCCTTGACCATCCCATCCGATAAGGTATACAGTGCATCCTTGATGTACAAAATCCGCTTAATTTCTTTCCCCGCATTAGCGCCATAGTAGCCGGCCTTGAGTAAATCCTCATTCGTTAAGTGCGTGATCTTCCCACGTAACGAAAAGCCGTCTTTCAAATTAAGCTTATACACATAGGCTCCTTGGAACGCAAATTGGCCATATTGCGGGAAATTGCCCTGCACTTTATCCCCCCGTATCTCCATTACACTGACCGGGAACGCTAATAACTCTTTTTCCCGATCAAAGAGCAGCGCCTTATGATTCCGCAATAATTCGGAGTCCGTTCCCCGGTCGCCGATGACTTCCTTAAACATCTCCTTCGGCTGGGTCACATCCGTCACATCAAAGACCGCCAGCTTCATCCCCTGATAATAAGCCCGCGAACCACTAACCGAGTTCCGCCCCGATTTATCGGCAATCTCAACCGTATCCTTGCCAATCCCAATAACATGATTCTCATCATAGGGGTGGAGATAATCACTGTAACCCGGTATCTTTAAAGCCCCTAGGATATATGGATTGGACGGTTGCTTTAAATCAAGCACAAAGAAAGGATCCGTATCTTTAAAGGTAACGAGATAAGCCCTATCCCCCATAAACCGGGCTGAATAAATCCTTTCACCGGGTGCAATGCCCTCCACCTTGCCCACCAGACTCATACTTTCATCCAGTACATACACATTATTTTGGGACATATTTTCGCCCCTGCTCCAGACATCGCCTGTCGTCGTAGCAACCCGGAAATACTTCTTATGTTCATCCATGGAGAATTGATTAAGTAAAGTTCCCGGAACCTCACCCTTCGAGAGGTACGTTACCTTACCTTGATCTAAGGAAAACTTATACACCTGTGTATTAGGCGTCTGAGCAATTACCGGCATAAGACTGCTTACCATGGGGCTGCTGCTGCTACTCACATCCGGCGACATAATCCGTACCGGGTTACGGTTATATTTCTGCAACGCCACATAAAGATTATCCTGAGAAACATAGAGATTTTCTCCTGCCCCTAAATAAGTGGAAAGCTGCACCTTTTCCTCCGGGCGCTCTAAGTTTAGCCCGGCAATCACCAAATAATTTGCCTCCGTAACCGGGGGGATATAACGAATATCCTGATAAGGAACAGTATTAAAATCATCATTAATGACACTGTCACGGTAAATCGGTGTCGCATAATCCTCTTGCCCGTTCTGATATAAGTAAGTAGGACAATTGGTTACAAAATACAGATAAGGCCCGATTTTTCGGGAAGACAAATACCGCCCCTCCACCTCTACTTCCCTTAACTTGGTAATCTTCTTCTTATCCTGAATATCGTAAATAAGCACTTTAATTTCATTCTGAGCATAACGAGGCGGCCAAATCGCGATCTTTTTCTGACTATCTATTACCTTTTGACTATCCATTACATAATTTAAGCGATTATGACCCACCACCACTAGGTATTTATCATCAAGATACAGCTCCTGCGGCTGAAAATTTCCTTTGGCTTCTAGAGCTGTTGTATTAAAGTTCAAAGTCGAAACCACTTGCATTTCGGCAACCGGATAAGCCTTGGTAATCAAGACCCGCTGCTTATTCACATGATATAGGTATTCCCCGTCTGTTTTTACGATATCGGCCTCATCCACCCCCTGAACCTGGACGTTTGTCTGCGAATAATCAGCCGCCGAACTCTCCTTTGTTTTTGCCTGATTATTCATCTCAGCCGCCATATTCTGCATACTCTTTTGCACATTTGGAGCCGCAGCGGCTTCCGGCATTGCCATCCCGGATAGTTCATCTATTGCTATACCAATATCGGCTCCTCGCCGGTAATATTGCTTCGTTCCAAGATCAGCCAGTAATTCTTTTAAATTCTCATAAGAATTAACGGTGGGAAGATTATTCACCTTTGCTACCACCTGATCCAAAAGCGATTTTTCCGTTTTCCGGTTAAACGGCTCTTCTTTTTCCCCAATCACAATTAAACCACGATCATAAAAAACCTTCTTGCCAAAAGCTTCACTAATCGCCCGAATCGGAACAAAAGTCCGTCCGTTCACTATTTCCGGTGCCGTATCCAGCTTTATTTCCTTCCCATTAACCCTGATGTTTAAATCACCGGGTAAAAATTGAACCGTCTTTTTTCCTACCGTCAGCGTAACTGCAGAGGTATTCTGTTCCCAAGCAATCTCCGCCTGTAAGTTTTGTGCCAGAAAACGCAGCGGCACCAAGACACGCCCCTGTTTCACATAGGGCACTACCTCCACATTAGCGCTGTCCACTTGTCTTTCCGTGTTTTTCACTAAAGCTAAGGGACTTTCTGTGTAAAGAACAACTGCATTTCCCAACCTATTTTGCAAGATTGCTTCCGGTTCACTCCCCCCGCCTTGTGCTACCATTAGCTCAGGGCTAAAAAAGAAAAACAGCCCAACTGCCAAAAACAAAATAAAGGCAAAAATTAAACTTCTCCGCTTACCCCAACTTTTCATCCCGCACCACCTCTTCATCATCATAATATATTACGAACCGTCTTTCTTTTATTAGACGTTTCCCTCCCCTATTTGTTCCCCAAAAAATCCCTCATCTTTTCCTCGTTTTACTCATTTTATATTATTGAAGATCTTTTAATCTGCGAAGTTTTTTTCTGCCTGAATTTCTTCAATACATTCCTCAATAACATATCTGGTTTTTGGTAATATGTACTCTGTTTTAAAGATAGACTCAAGAATTTGCCTTGCCTTTTCACCGGTATCAATCTCTAAGTACTTCATCAGAAAAACAATATCCTTTTTGTCAGTTTCCGAATCCATTCTTGAAGCCATCAGTTTCATGGCCAGCAAATATTCCGGCAATACCGAGTAAATCTTCAAATGAGAATAACTTTTTAAATGCATCTTCTTTTCAACGGCACTTTTATTCATAAAACCTTTAACGCTATCATTAAGCCATGTTTTGGGCAGTCCCTTCTCTTCGGCAATTTTAATTGCGATCTCATTGATAACCGCTTTAGGTTCATAAATTGCATCAATATCCTTGGTCGCCGATCTTGCTGAAAAGGCGAGACACATAGAAGCTCCCCCGGCCATTAAAATTTCTCCGTATAAATCAAGTTTTTTTAACTCTTCATTCACACGCTCAAAACTCGCTAATATTTCTTCTTTGGTCAGATAAAATTGTCTCATTTTCTACTTTCCTCACACCCGCATTAAAATATTTTCGTCTACAAAAAGACCCCGGTGTTTGAATTCCGCCGGAGAATAAAGCATATTATACATCCTTAATCTCGTTTTCCCAATCCCGCCAAAGAACATTTCCTTCAAATAATATTTGTCTTTCCATACCCAAGTAGGCACCTTAAGCTTAAAATCATTTGCCAGTTTGTTCGCCGTTGCCGCACACATGGCATACTGATAATCCGGTACATTTTGATAATTTTCGGGTTCGGTCTTAATTAAAGCATCCATTTTTTCCCGCTCATTCCGGTAGGAATAAAATACATCAAGAAATCCCCGCAGCGATAAACTAAAATCATTGCCCTTTGCACTTTCGGTTATAACCTGTCTGAGTTCATTGCTGTTTATTTCTATTCCTGCTTTTTTATAAATAATCCACTCTTTTTGAGCTTCCCTCAATTGTTTTTCATGTTTTTTTCGTTTTTCCACAAGGTCAAAAAGCTCCTTTGCTTTCCCTGCCTCATTGCCAATGTATTTATTAATCACCTTGCCGTTTTCCCTATAAGCAAGATAATAATAAGTTTTATCCTTTACTTTTCTCGTTTTAACTGTGCCTTTAGGCAATTGATCTATTTTTTCTTTCAACTTATTTTGGAGAAGTAAATTTTTTTGACTTTCCGCCAGTAATATATCCATAATCATGTTTTTTACACCACCTTCCCCATATTATTATACACAACACTATTTAATTTTTCAAATAATGTTGTGTATAATGTGGTGCTAAGTTACTGTAATCTTAAATACTTTCATTTTCTCTGTCCCAAACTACTCCTTCCGGATCATTGGGACAGATGGGTACTTCCTCCTGGGTCTGTGTATAATCAGTTAAAAAATCCCTTAATCTCTTTAACGCCGTCGTAAGCACCTCCACCGGAGGCAGATAAACTATTCTAAAATGATCCGGTTCCGGCCAATTAAAACCAGTCCCCTGCACCAGCAAAACCCTCTTTTGCCGAAGAAAATCCAAGATAAATTTATAATCACTGGTAATATTGAACCTCTTCGCATCTATTTTCGGGAACATATAAAAAGCTCCCTGAGGCTTAGTACAAGACATCCCCGGAATTTGATTAAGCAACTCATAACAAACATCCCTCTGCCTGCGCAATCTGCCGCCCGGTACCAACAGTTCCGTCAGACTTTGATATCCCCCTAAAGCCGTTTGAATAGCGTACTGCGCCGGTACATTACTGCATAAACGCATAGAGGAAAGCATATTTAAACCTTCAATATAATCCTTGCCTAACGCCTTCTTCCCACTGACCACCATCCAGCCGGCTCTGAAACCGGCAATACGGTGGGATTTTGACAAACCGTTAAACGTCACAAAGAACACTTCATCGGAAAGGCTTGCCGTAGACACATGTACAGCATCTTCATACAAGATTTTATCGTAAATTTCATCCGAAAAAACAATTAAATTATGCTCTTCCGCCAGCTTTACTATCTCCTGCAAAATCTCTACGGAATAAAGTGCCCCGGTGGGATTGTTCGGATTAATGACCACGATTCCTTTGGTTCTAGGCGTAATTTTTCGTTTAAGATCCTCTAAATCAGGATTCCAATCGGCCTGCTCATCACACAAATAATGCACCGGCGTCCCGCCCGAAAGATTAACCGCCGCAGTCCAAAGAGGATAATCCGGTGCCGGAACCAAAATCTCATCACCATTATTCAACAAGGCTTGCATCGCCATCACAATAAGCTCGCTCACTCCGTTCCCGGTATAAATATCCGCCACATCTACATCAGGAACTTGCTTTTGCTGATAATACTGCATAATTGCTTTACGGGCCGCAAACAACCCCTGCGACTCGGAATATCCTTGGGCATCCCGTAAATTTAGAATTACATCTCCAATAATCTCCGGAGGGGCAAACAAGCCAAAGGGCGCGGGATTCCCGATATTTAACTTAATGATCTCATAGCCGAATTTCTCCAGCTTGCCTGCTTCCTTTATCACCGGCCCTCTAATGTCATAACAAACGCGCTCCAGTTTACTTGATTTCTCGAAAATAGACATTCATTACCCCCCTTACCCAACATTATGAATTCAATTTTAACACATTATCAAACCCTTTCCTACTACTATGCTTACAATTTTTACGTTTATTTTATTTGACGAAAGGCAAATTCTCGCTTAAAATTATATTTAGACAATTAAGAAATGTCCTGAAAATATAAATAATTAAG
>DHPU01000044.1:5714-30561 GCA_002407935.1 Peptococcaceae bacterium UBA5356 | reverse complement strand
AGGAGGGTTCTTATGAAATTAATAAGGATTAAGGGGTTAAAAAAACTGGTTGCCTGTTCAATTGTAATGGTGATGATGTGCTCACCACTGACCACCTTTGCTGCTTCTTCCGGTCTTTTGTCAACTATAAAAAATAAGGCTACGGATGTAAAGGATTGGGCTACGTATAAAAAGAACAGGGCTTTGGATGTAAGAAATAAATTTATTTTCAAACATCAACCTGTAGTGCTCGAAGGTTCTTCCGAAAGTTATTCGCAAAAAGTATACATATTCCCTTCTGCAAAAAAAAGCGTGTCAATAAAATCAGAAAAAAACGATGGAAAAACTACTAATTTATCTGTCTCTTATAAAAACCGTAACACTTCTACTAGTAAAACATTTTCCACTAAAATACCCACTCTAAAATTATTTCAAAATAAAATATCCCAAAAATCACCCACGCCCTCTATAAGACCAATATTTTCATCTTCTAATAAGTCTGGTAGTGTTAAAAAGAACAACAGTAACTTTTCAGGTCGTTCTTTATTTCCAGGTTTTTCCTTATTTCAAAAAACTAAACTACCTTTTACTAATAAAACAATTAATTATAACTCCACTTTAAATTAATTTCTTAAGTAAAGTATTTCATCTTTAGTTAACAAAGGAGCGTTTCGCGGTAAGTGCCCACCGATACGCTCCTTTTCTTTTGCCCTGCGTTACCTCTATATCTGCCTTATTTTTCTCAGGTCTCTATCTTTACTTAATGGTCACCATAGTCCCCTACTTCCCTTATTCCACCGTGACCGTTCTGGTTGCCGCCTCCCAATTCACGACCGCCCCCAAATATTCCCCGACATAACGAGCCGGAATCATTGTCCGGTCGTTTTTAATAACAGGACAAGTATCCATCGCTTGGTGCACACCATTAACGACCGCTTCTTTACTATCAATCACAAACAACACTGTTTGCCCCTGTCTTTCAATATAAACCGTTCTTTTTACCGGATCCCAGTCAACTTGAGCGCCTAAGGCCTCGACAATGCCCCGTACCGGAACCATCACCCGATTATGCGCATCAATAAACGGTTTCGCATCAAATTGCACAGTTTTTCCACGGACAATTACCGTTAAGAAACTCCCAGGCTGCTGCTTATCCTGCTGTTCATTCGGTTGTTCCTCTTGCTTCCCATTCTGTTGTTCATTCGGCTGCTCAACTTGTTCGGGAACCTCCGGTTGTTCCGGTTGTTCCGGCTGCTTCCCATACAGCAAATATTTTTGCCGTTCCGCTCTAAAACTGTTCAGTCTCGGCAGATATTTAGCCTCCATTTGCTGAGGGGTCAGCCCCTGCTCCAAATATTGCCCAATTTTATCCGTTCCCATGATTTTATCAAACATCACCATGGTTTTACCGCTTTTGGGCACTTTAAAATGATTCAAGGAATGAGCATATGCTAAGGCATAAATCCCTGTCTTAGCCGGGTTAAAGGTATGGTAATCCCGAATGTTAAGCCTTACCCCTCCGGCCGCTCCTTTATATTCCGGAATAAAGGTTACCCCGGGCAAGCCAGCTTGATTAAGCAGCTTCGCAAAAGCTAGTGCATCAATCCCTTTTCCGCCAATCCATTTGAATTTATCGGCCTGATAAATGCCCGTTCCTTCCCCCAAGCCTGTAGACATATACCCAAATACAGAATCAAGATCCGGTATATTAGGAGAAGTCGGAATCCAAGTAAGACCAGTCTCCTGGAAGATCATCTCCCGCTTGTAACCTTCCATCGGAATAACCCTTACATCAGCCCCAATCTCTCGGTTAAAAAACAGGGCCAGCTCCCCCATCGTCATCCCGTGTGCGGTCGGCAGATTATCGACACCGACAAAAGTCTCAAAACCTTCCTCCAGTACCGGTCCATCCACAATTACGCCGCCCAAAGGATTAGGCCTGTCCAGCACAAGAAGCGTTTTGCCGTATTTTTGTGCCGCCTGCATACAGTAATTTAAAGTAGAAATATACGTATAGGTTCTAGCTCCGATATCCTGAATATCATAAACCAATACGTCAACATTTTGCAGCATACTCGCGGTCGGCATTCTCGTCGAACCATAAAGACTATAAACCGGAATCCCCAGCTGTGAATGCACATAGGACTCCACGTAAGCCCCAGCTTTTGCCTGGCCGTCAATGCCGTGTTCCGGCCCATAAAGCGCCGTTAATTGAAAAGACCCATCTCTCGCTAAAACATCAATGGTACTTTCTCCTTTACTATTGACACCTGTCTGATTAGTAATTAAACCCACTCTTTTCCCAACCAACAAATGCCGATACTTGCTCAACAATACCTCATTGCCTAATTTGAAAGCATCACTTGATACCGTTTGTTCTGATACGGCTGCCCCACTTGCCGTAACGTCAGAAGCAGCCTCATTCAAAGATAGGCCATTCGCGTTGTTTCCCTCTGCCTTAATATCCGTAAGACCGAAATCGGCAGCACTGGAAGCAGTATCACCGGGAGTAATGGCATGCGAAGCTGCCGCACTGAAAAGCACCAGCACAAAAATCAATACGATTAATGGTATTACCTTATTCCCTAATTTGTTTGTTAATCCTATCCTCTTTTTACTCATCATCATCCTCCGTTATTCACCCTCCAGTCATAATCTTTGGCTTATTCCCAACAATCCTGCGAACCTTTCTCTTAACAATCTTCTTAATCCTTTTTCTAAAAACCCTTTTTTAAAATGGACTTTACTACTCATCACTAATGACGAAAAAAATCGTTGTAAGTTCCCACCTTCCGGTTTTTAACTCTTGCCGGTTTCTAGTTTTTGGCCTTTAACTTTTTAGCTTTTTAGTAAATAGATTGCAGAAATAATTAAGCTAAAGGCGATTGCTGTTCTGGGAACAGATAATTTATTTCCCAAGATATAAACGGAAAAGAGAGCAATCATTAAATAATAAACAAAAGTTTGCACGGCAATCAAAAGAGGCAAGTTATGAAAAAGGGCATGTCCTTTATTCAGTCCCAGCCCAATAAAAATATTGGCGGCAAACAGCACCGGTAAAACAGCTAAATAATATTTTGCAATAGAGCCCCAATCGGCACCGGTAAATTTCACCTGTAAGGTTACCAGTAATGCCAATAAAATCGAGCCTCCGCTTAATAAAAGAATGATCCGTAACATCAAGTCCCCTGCCTCTCGGATTATTTTGCCTTATCTCATCTGCCTGCATCTCTCGTTTCCTAATCACCTAGAAAAGTCCGGTGATTTTTCCCGTTTCATCTACGTCAATCTTTTCCGCCGAAGGCAAGCCAGGTAAACCGGGTAAGGTCATAATTCCACCTGTCAGAGCCACAACGAAGCCTGCCCCTGCCGATAACCTTGCCTGCCTGACAGTCAGCTCAAAACCTTCCGGAGCACCCCGCAGGGCCGGATTATCAGAAAAAGAATATTGCGTCTTGGCCATACAAACAGGTAAGTTTCTATAGCCTAAAGCTTCAAATTGGGCAATACTTTTTTCCGCTTCTTTACTAATTACTACACTGCCCGCTCCATATATCTCTTTGGCAATAATCTTGATTTTTTCCCGAATCCCCATCTCCAAAGGATAAAGAAACGAAAAATCTTCCACCTCCGAATTTGTCCGCTCCTGAGCCTCCGGCTCTTGGTTCCCTCCCTCTTGTAAATCTAACCCTTGTGCATCTTGCTCCTGTAAACTTGGTCGCTGTGAATCCCGCTCCAGTACCTCCAGCACTTTGCGGCTCAACTCCGCTCCCCCGGCTCCGCCCTTGCTGAAAACCTCCGTAATAGCCGCCTCGGCCCCATTATTCCGGCATTCATTCAACACCAACTGCAATTCCGCATCCGTATCAGTGGGAAAGCGATTCACCGCAACAACTACCGGCAAATGATATTTTCGCGTAATATTTTCAATATGCTTATGTAAATTACCCATCCCCTTACGAAGAGCACTAAGATTCTCCTGTCCCAAGCCCTCCTTAGAGGAACCACCATGCAGCTTCAGTGCCCGGACACTGGCTACCAGCACCACAACCCCCGGTTTAATCCGCCCCGTGCGGCATTTTATATTCAAGAATTTTTCCGCACCTAAATCAGCGCCAAATCCCGCCTCCGTAACCACATAATCAGCCAGCTTCATCGCCAGCTTAGTCGCGATTAAACTATTACACCCATGGGCAATATTCGCGAAAGGCCCCCCATGCACAAAAGCAGGCGTTCCCTCCAGTGTCTGCACCAAATTAGGATTAAACGCATCCTTCAATAACGCTGTAAGCGCCCCCTGAGCCTGTAAATCACCGGTCGTTACCGGTATTCCTTCATAAGTATACGCAACCACCATTCTGGCCAACCGTTCCTTTAAATCCTGTAAATCCTGCGCCAAACAAAATACCGCCATGATTTCCGAGGCTACCGTAATATCAAAACCATCCTCCCGGGGTACGCCATTGCCCTGACCCCCTAATCCGCTTACCACAAAGCGTAGCTGCCGGTCATTCATATCCAGCGCTCTCCGCCAAGTGATTCTTTGCGGATCAATCTGCAGCTTATTCCCCTGATAAATATGGTTATCCAGCAGCGCCGCCACCAGATTATTCGCCGCCCCAATCGCATGCAAATCCCCGGTAAAATGCAAATTAATATCTTCCATCGGGACTACCTGAGCATAACCGCCTCCCGTGGCTCCCCCTTTCACCCCAAAAACAGGCCCCAGTGAAGGCTCCCGCAGGCAGATTACCGCCTTTTGACCCAAACGGTTTAAAGCATCCCCCAATCCGATCGTCACTGTTGTTTTACCTTCTCCCGCCGTCGTAGGGTTAATTGCTGTCACCAAAATAACTTTACCGTCTGGACGGTCAAGCAACTTCTCCCGCAACCGATAATCCACCTTCGCCTTATAAAAGCCGTAATATATAAGATGTTCTTTCTCAATACCCAATTTACCGGCAATATCTTTAATCCGTTCCTTGTTAGCTATTTGTGCGATCTCTATATTACTTTTCATTACTGTGAATATCCTCCCTTATGCTCCCCTACAAACGCAGCCCTGCTTCTAATGCTTTGATGTTTAGTTCATGCAGCTTAAGCGGCAAAAATTCTTTTAAAACCTCCGCCCAATCCAAATCCTCCAGCCCCAAAGCCTTAATCACCGTTCCCAATAAAACGATATTCTGTGCCTTCACATTACCCAGTTCGACTGCAATTGTATTAGCCTGCAATACCTTCAACTGCCCGATTCGTTTCCCCACTTGTTTTTCCAAGACTGAAAGCACGTTGTCGGGATATTGCTGCTGACCGAGTAACACCGGCAGAGGATAAATTTCGTGGTCATTCACGATTAGTGTACCCATTTTCTTTAACTGAAACAAATATCTCGCCGCTTCCAGCTTTTCAAAGGCCACAATCACATCTGCTTCCCCTGCTCCCACAATCGGTGCATAAATTTTCTTCCCAAACTTAATCTGGGTAGTCACACTGCCCCCTCTTTGCGCCATTCCGTGGATCTCGGACATCTTCACATCATAGCCCTGTTTAACTAGCCCTTCACTTAAAACCTTCGAGGCCAGAATCGTGCCCTGTCCTCCCACGCCCACCAACAGCAAGGCCTTATTCTCCAGCTTCGTCTTATTCTTCTTCCCCATATTCAGCTCCGGCATCTTTTTCTGTTTCTCTTCCTGCATCTTATTCACCCACCTTGGCAATTGCCCCGAATTTGCACACCTGCTGACAAAGACCGCACCCATTACAAGCAGTCTGATCAATCAATACCTGTCCCTCTTTCACCGCAATAGCCGGACAGCCAATCTTTAAACAGGCCTTACACTTTTTACATTTCTCCGGCGCAATCATACAAGAAATTCCGGCTCGTGCCCGCTGTACATCCTTCAGCAAAGCACAGGGACGCCTCGTGATAATCACAAAAGGCTCCTGAGCTGCCTCGGCCTCCCGTACCGCCTTTTCCGTTTCCGCTAAATGATAGGGATCTACTATGCGGATGTTTTCCGTCTTAATCCCCACCGCCCGTACAAGCTGCTCCAGATCAAGGGCTGTAGTTTCCTCCCCCTGCAAAGTCCGGCCTGTTCCCGGATTAACCTGATGCCCCGTCATCGCCGTAATCCGGTTATCCATAATTACCACACAAATCTTACTTTTATTATAGACAGCATCAACTAAGCCAGTAATTCCAGAGTGGAAAAAGGTAGAATCCCCAATACAGCTGAAAACCTTTCGCGGAACCCCGCCCTGCTGAAAGGCCTTTTCCAAACCGATCCCGGCCGAAATGCTTGCTCCCATACAAATAACCGTATCCGTAACCCCGAGCGGCGGAGTTAACCCTAACGTATAACAGCCAATATCTCCGGATACGACTACATCCTTTAACTTGCTCAATGCGTAGAACAACCCCCGATGCGGACAACCGGCACACAAAACAGGAGGCCGCCCCGGTATCGACAGCTCCGCCTGACTATTACCTTCCGGCTTTTCTGCCTTTTCTATTGATTCTCCGTTTTCCGCCTTGATCATTTCCGGGAAAAAGGCTTGACGAATAATCCCGGGATTTAACTCGCCGCAAACAGGGAGCAACGCCTTCCCCTTGCACTCCACCCCCAAAGCCTTAATACTGTTTTCCAGATAAGGATCATTTTCTTCTATAATGAAAACTTCCTCCACAGCGGCGGCAAATTCCCGAATCAACTGTTCCGGCAAGGGATAAGTTAAGCCTAATTTTAAATAAGAGGCCTCCTCCCCAAAAACCTCCTGAGCATACTGATAAGATATGCCGCTGGTGATAATCCCTTTGGTACGCCCGCCCCACTCCACGCGGTTAAACGGAGACTGCTCGGCGGCTGCCTGCAAATCACCCAGTTTCTCTTCCACAATCACATGGCGAACTTTAGCATGGGCCGGAGTCATCGCATACTTCTGCACATTCTTGCTATAAGGCTTAACCCCTATTTCTGCTCTTTCCCCTAATTCCACCAAGCTCTTACTATGGCAAACTCTTGTCGTAACCCGGATAATTACCGGCAGATCATACTCTTCACTCAAGGCAAACGCCGCCTTGACAAAATCCTTACATTCCTGACTATCGGAAGGCTCCAGCAGTGCTACCTTGGCATGAGGTGCATAATAACGATTATCCTGCTCATTCTGCGAACTATGCGTCCCCGGATCATCCGCTGTGACAATCACCAGTCCGCCGTTCACCCCCTCATAGGCCATCGTAAACAATGGATCGGCGGCCACATTCAACCCCACATGCTTCATCGCCGCAAGTGCCCGTGCTCCCCCAATGGCCGCACCACTAGCTACCTCCAGCGCCACCTTTTCATTAGGTGACCATTCGGCATATATCTCCTGATAACCGGCTATATTCTCCAGAATTTCCGTACTGGGCGTACCGGGATAAGCCGCCGCCACAACACAACCAGCTTCATATGCACCTCTGGCGATTGCTTCATTACCTGTTAAAAGCTTTTTCATCTCTTGCTCTCCTCCTGCAATCCTCCTGCGATTTTTTCTATATTTCTACTGTCATAGATAATTTTAATCGTAACAAAAAAAAATACAATAAAAAGAACTGGCGTCCCTATTGTAAATCTGTAAATTTTACAAATATACCATCTGCTTAATATATCTCTTCAATTCTGCATAGAAATTTTCCCGTGTTCCGGCTAAGATAACAACCACCATTTGACCATCTTCTTCATAAACTCTATAGGCAAGCTCATAATTAATTTTGCAAAAATAAACATCATAACAATATATACCAGCTAAATCACCTGTTTTCAACTCACCAATGTACGGATCTCTGCTAATTTCTATAAGAGCACTTTGAAATACCTTTTTTAGGTCATTATCTTTAATCTTCTTTAAATATTTTTCAGCGGCTCTCATAAAACGGATTTCGTACATCTAGTTATCCTCCGCCCCAAAAACGTCGCTCATAGTGGCACTCTTTTTTTCACCTTTAGCAATGCTATCCGCCTCACTAATTAGTCTATCTATTGCCGGAGTGATTTTTCCACTTATCTCCTTAAACTTGGTAAGAAGTTCTTCCCCAGATAAGCCCTGCGCAATTAAATCAGCAAGAATTTGTTCAGTAAATTCACTTCCTGTGTTTTCACGAATAGGACGAATAACAATAGCATTATTTTGCAAAATACATTCAGCTTCATTATTAAACCCTAGTGCTTCAAAATATTTTTGCGGAATAGTAATTTGTCGTTTGCCGGAAATGCTTATAATTTTTCGCTCCATAGAATTGCTCCTAACTGCTACACTAGCCATTGTTTTACCTCCTTACAGTATATGTTAAAACATAATTTTCATGCCTATTTCTTTGATTTTATTATAACCAAGAAAATAGGGAAAGTCAAAAAGACGTTTCCTACCGTAAAGAAGCGACTGCTCAACCTTAAATACTCTCGGTCAAGCCGTCTTTCCTCCCTAACGGTACTTTCTTATCAGGAGAACGCAACTCATAAGAAAAAACCTTCGCCTCACCCAAGACATAAAAGGAAATCTTTTCTCTCTCCCCCATCATATCATGAATATAATAAACCGGCTTACAAAGCTCATCCGCAATCCGTACCAAATCCTCTACCGATTTAACCCGTAAGACCATCTCCGTCCCAATTGTCAAATCTTGTTCCAAGGCTACCAACCTTTCCTCATACCGCTTAAAAATCTGCTTCACCTTTCTTTCATAAGCACTCAAAGCAGATCCCCGCACAAAAATTAAGCAGAATAAGAACACTACCAAAGAAACAGCCGCGCCCACCCCCGGCAAGACCATCATCGTTGGCTGAAGCGGAACCGGTTGCGCTACCGTTTCCTCTAGAGCACCCTCTTGCACCTTCGTTAATTCCCCTTCCACTTCAAAATACTTTTTCACCAGCGGCAGCTTTAACACCGGCTGCAGCTCCTCCTGCACCAACCCATACTCCGTCTGGGCGTCCAACTTAATTCCCCACTTAATGGTCAACAACACATTAGATAAAATTCCGGTCTCCTTCTGCACCGTTTCGGCAAAATTATTGTATTTCCAAAAAGAAATCGGAAGCTGTTTCTCCAGTTTGACAGCATTATCCTCACTCTGAAAAGGAGTCTCCGGTACCAATAAAAAGTCTTTACTCCACAAAACGACGTCCTTCTTCTCTTCCTTTTGAATTCCCTCCACCGTGGCTACTACCTGATATTTCCCTTTAATCCCGGCTTGTTTAGTACCACTATATTCATAACTAAGTGTTGTCTGTAAATGATCCACAAAATTCGTGGGATAAATCAAACCCTTCCCCAGCACCTTTTCCTCATAAAGCAAATTGGGCTTCAAAAAAACCTGATAATCGAGATTAGCCTTCTGCTGATACTGATAATGCGTGAGCTTCTGCTCTAGTGTCCCCGGATTTTGCCACTGCCAAAAAAGGAAAATAAGCAACACCGCAAACACAACTGCTGAAGCCACTAACACAAATAGCCTTACTTTTTCCGGTAAAAAAGTTTTCGTTTTCTTGCCAGCTTTCATTAACTACACCTCTCCTGCCAAAGTCTTAAATCTCGCCCTGACTTACTGCCTCAGACGGAACCCTGTCATTACTCCTTAAAAGCAACGTAAACCAGCCAATCTTAGGGATAACGCGAATAACCTTTCCTTTAACCTGCTCCATCGCTACCGGCGTAGAATCAGGTACCGCATTATTATCTCCCTTCGTCTCCAAGAGCCTCGTCCCCTCTTGATTAATCGCCATCACCCGGTGGGTAATATTCAGCTTTCCTTCCGGTTCATAGAACTGAATCACATCCCCAACCACAGCCTCTTCCCCTGCTATTTTTTTCACCAGCACAATATCCCCCGGTTTAATTACCGGCTCCATGCTTCCCGTCACAATCACCGAAGGATAAAGCGGGAACAAGCCCACCGCAAACCAAATAATCGCTACCGAAATAATACTTGTTACCAACCAGCCAAATAACTCCTCGCTCTCCGTAGTGGTTCTTTTCAAGAGACGAGCCTGTAAATAATAGAGATTACGCACAAAAAGTAAAGTGAAAACAGGAATAAAACAGCCCAAAAAAGTCTTCATTGTCCAACTTAAATCAGGCAGAATCGGGGAAAACCACTCAAAAGTCAGTAAAATTCCGTGGAAAATCGCCGCCGGTACAAAGCCGCCTAAATACGCCAGATAGGAAGTAAGAATACTTACGGCGAACGCCGGGCAAAACATGCTGCCAAAATATTTCACGGCCGCAAAAGCCGTCGTCAAGTTCCGCAGCTCCCTAAAGGAAACCTCCGTAAAAACAAAGAAAAAACTGATCAACCCGATCATGAAAAAAACTCTTTTCCCTTTATAACTGTTGAGCAAATAAGCTCTAGCCGCTTCCACTCCCACCGTCAACGCAAAAATATACAGAAAATTAATCGACGAAGTAACTAAGCCAAAGGAATAAGGGCTGCGGCCAAACCCCGTTATCATACCCCCTACCATCATAAAAAGGAGATAAACTACCGCCGAGCCCACTGCCAAATGATTGATAAACCGCTGTAAGCTCATCCTGCCGGCCCTTCTGCCCCTCGGGAACTGATAAACCAACCAAGCAACTCCCAACCAGAGCAAAGATCTGCCGAAATAAATAAACTGCATATTATTAGCAAAAGGGATTAAATTTGTATTCGTTAAAATCAGAATCGTCATAACATAACATACAATCACCAAACGTCTGATCAACGGCGTTCTTACTTTTCTACTTTCCGCCATCCACCGTCTCCCCATTTTTAGCTGTCACTGTCCTTCTCTACCGTACTACCTTTAGTTTTCGTAGCCGTTCCCTCATTACAGGAAGCACCGAAAGCGGAACCACTTTCAGAAACACTGCCGGAACTGCTGCTTGTGCTTGTACTGCTGTTTTCGCTGCTACCGGTGCTTGTAGTGCTAGTAGTGCTAGTAGTGCTCCCGTCGCTGGTACCCTTCTGAGCATCATCTCCTGTACTAAAATCACCTGAACCGCTCAATTCAGCAGATTTACCCAATACCTCAGACTCGTCACCCGATTTGCCAGCCTTATCGGACACAACAGAGTCACCGGATTTAGGGGAATCACCGCTAGTCCCGCTTCCCTCGCCTGTTTGCTTCGTACCTTCCTCCGGTTCCATCACACCCACACTACTGTTTTGTGGATTACAGTTTTTATCCTTTTCTTTATCTGCTTGGAGGGTTATCTGTCCCTCTATATGCAAATTCTGCTGCCAGGAGGAATATACCCCTGGCACAATAGTCAAAGACACCAAAGCGCAAAATAGTATGACCCCTATATATTTTTTCATTTACCAAACACCTTCCTCTTCAAAGGTTTTTTCTTTTAATGTAAAACTAATTTGCCCACTCCACCTGATTAAATTGTTTCCAATCCTTACTAATTTCATACTTTGTATTATACACGATACCCATTACAAATTATGTCGTTTTATGTAAGGAGTTTTATTTTTTTTACAGCAGAAGATGAACAGGAATTGTCCCCCTTGTTCATCTTCTGCTGTAAAAATTAAGCACTAAAGCCTATGATGGTTTGTGAAATTATTAGCCTTATTTTGATTGTAGTAATGATGTTAGTGTCGGTGTTGATACTGAAGAATAATTAAACTGTTTAAACTTCAGATTAAAAGAAACAGTAGCAGTTTGGTTTTGTATGCTATTTCCGGCTTCCGGATTAACCCTAAGATAAATAATAGTTTCTGTCCCCTTCTTAGGAACAACTTTATTAACTGTATCAACCCCATTAACTTCTCCTAAAAAAGTATCAATAGACATATACTCGGTCGGGAGGGCATTCCCATTACCCCAAGCAGCTTGTATTTGATCTTTTAATTCAGCAGATCCACCCCAAGCAATATTATCTATTCCGGTATACTTAGCAGGAACAGTTCCGTTACTTTTAATATCACCCGTCAAATTAAATACAGCACCAGGATATAAATTACTCAACGTAACTGTGAGTTTTTTATTACCGTTAGTAATCTTCACTTCCCCATTTGCCGGTTCTTTAACTCCATTTAAATCAGGTGTCTTTGCTACTACTTTCCAATTTGCAAGCTCCACCTTCATATTCCCTGTTTTTGCTGTTCCTGCCAATGTAATAGAATCATTCCACCAGGCGTAGCCTACCCCCATCATTATTATTGCACATACTAATACAGCAATTAAACATTTTACTTTTTTCATATTTCTTGATCCCCCCTTCGCTATTCACAATATTATTTATTTTTTTACAGTACCGGCGCTTGTTTAAAAACAAGCTGCACGATAAAGCTGACTGTGCAATCTTCCTGAACTTTTTCAACAAATATCTTAAGCTGACCCCTGGCTGTTTCGTCCCCCTCTATAACCCCTTCAGGCTCATGCAGCATTTGCAACTCAAGGACGTCCCCGCAGGTTTGCGTTATTGTCTTAACTTCCACCGGAAGATTACCTTGGTTCTTAATCGTATACGTCAAAAAATAATTGCCCCGCTTAGGGTTGTCCATCTTAATAGACAGGCTTTTTCCATCAGCAGCAATAGGGACAGACTCAACCTTTTTTCCCGGACTCTGACCTTGGCCCTCTCCCCAACCTTTGCCGGTATCCGATAAGTAGGCTTCCGTAAAAATCAACTCAATTGATCCGGTAGTGAGGGTACTCTCCAGCTTTAATGTATCATGCCAAGCAGCATAACCAATCCCGACTGCGCCCAAAGAAAAGACCACTATCAGACATAAAATAAAATTAGCGTAAAAAAGCTGCTTGTGCCTTTTTCTTTTTGGCGGAAACCTCACGTAAGGCCACATCCTTCCCTTTACCTGTTTTTGGCTATTTTAAGATAAAAGATAATGTCCCTTATGGATTATACAACCTGTTGCAAATTTTATTTTATTTTTATTTATTATAAAATTCATCTTTAACATTCCTCATTATATGCTGTATTTTCCAAGATGCAAGGGTATTTCTCGCTATTTCTTTAGAGAAACTTTTTTCAATACATATTAATAACATAACCCGCTATAACTGCTTAAGCCCGACCTAGTGATCGGGCTTAAGCAGTTATAGCTTTTTTTCTTCCTTTACTGTTTAGGGAGCAACTTACTAGTTATTATATTGTTCCCATTCTATGCCTAAATCAAAGGAAACGGATTGATTCTGGGTTGCATTAGGAGCATTTCCGTCAACATAGAAAACAAAGCAATTTTCTTTTTCACCATCATTATTTGCATCATACGGCGCATTGTCTTTTTCCTCATCGGGAACACCAAAGAAAATAGCTTCACCCGGTTCAAGGATAATATTCTTGAGTCCACTGTTGTTTAAGGAATTGCCTAAATTCTCAAGGGTATCAAAATCCGTCCAGCCAAAGGTATTATTAACATAATTCCCAGCAGTATCGACCTTATAATAATAAGCATAAGCTTTTAAATAAGGCTTTAAGTCCGCATCCCCGGTCACATTAATTGTGGCATTCTTTAATTTCGCAGGAATAGTGCCATCGTTTTTCACTAGCACGTCAATAAAGCCTATCGAGTTCGGATATAAGTTGTCAAACTGGCAGGTAACTTTTTTATCTTCAGCACTAATCACTGAGGCAGTGGCATACCAAGAGGCTCCCACAGCCGGTAGCCAGCAACCATTTTCAAAATGTACATTCATATTACCGGTATTCGCCGTTCCTACTAAACTGATTGCATCCGTCCACCAGGCGTAACCAACGCCCATCATCATTACCGCGCAAACCAAAGTAACAAGTAATAATTTTGTTTTTTTCATTGGGGTATCTCCCTTCAATTTTTAAAAATTTTTTGGTCTTACAAAACACGAAGAATTATACAGTACAGCTTTCCTCCCTTTTCCTTTAACGGATCGCCTCCTTTAATACGTAGCGCGCTTTACGTAAATCATAATTCTTTTCATCACACCCTGTATTATACATGATGGTATTTGTAAAATTTGTCATTATATGGTGGGTAGAAAATTTTTTTTATTTTGTCCCCTTAAGCCTGCTAATGCCCATAAAATAAAAGCAGCGCCTGTTCAGACACTGCTCTTTAAAACTTTATCCCCATTATTTTCTTTTTACTTTTTATGTCATTAATTTTTAAAAACCCTTTTTTTCTACTTGTTCTTACTCTAACTACGCTTATTTCTTAAATCCCCGGATACCACTGGCAAATAAATTATTCTCATATGAATAAGTTAAGGCGCTCGCCTTTTTGTGGTTCTTGATGGCCAGCGTCAATAATTGATCCAAAAGCTCGGCATAGGTTAGCCCTTTTTGCTCCCAGAGATAAAAGGATAAAGAACCGGGAATAGTATTCAACTCATTCAGATAAACCTGCTTCGTATCCTGATCAATAATAAAATCGATCCGGATTACCCCTTTACACCCTAGAAGGTTAAAGACGATACAGGAGATCTCCTGAATAGTTCTCGCCATCTCTGCGGAGATATCGGCCGGAATCTTTCTTTTAGCGCCCGACATTCCTTTAGTACTATTGCTGGTATATTTATCATCAAAGGAAAGAATCTCTGTACTGCTAAGCGGCTCTTCACATACAGAGGCCTCGGCATTTTCACTGTCGCCCAGTACGGAGCAGTTTATTTCCTTGATATTTTGTACCAATTTTTCCACGATAATCTTTTCCGCCATGGAACGGGCTAATTCTATCCCCTCTCTGAGTTCCTGCTGATTATGCACAATAGTAATGCCAATACTGGAGCCTCCGGTTGCCGGTTTGACAATCAACGGATAACCGATTTGCGCTTCCATTTCCTCTATCAGCCTTTCTTCCTCCACCAGCCAGTCATGGCTATAAAAACTATACCAGTCAATTACCGGCACGCCGGCACTGCGCAGCACATATTTAGTGATTATCTTGTCCATGCCAATGGCTGAAGGCAACACGCCACATTCCGCATAGGGGATATCCAGAACTTCAAAATACCCCTGCAAAGCACCATTTTCCCCGATATTGCCGTGCATTACCGGCAGAATAACATCTAGGTAATCCAGCGGTTTTTTAAAAAGGCCGAAAGGATATTTATAGAGAAAAACCTTATTCTGTTCCTGATCCCTGATCATGGTAACCGATACCGCTTTCTTTAAAAGAGCCTCCCTATTTTTGTACTCGGTAATATCCAGCAGCTCCGGCCCGGTATAAAAGACTCCTTGTTTGGTGATGTAAACAGGAACTACCTCATACTTATCTTTATCTAAGCTATGTGCGGCCTGAATTCCCGAAATTACAGAGACTTCATGTTCAGTCGATTTCCCCCCGAAAAACACTCCCACTTTAATCTTCACTTACTCTGCCTCCCCTTATTATTTTACTTTGGGCTCTTTTACTCATTTTTTTATGCTGCATTATTGACTGTAATCATCTGTTAAATCATTTTCGATTAAAATTATATCATTTTTTTCCCTGATTATTTCTAAATGTTGAAAAGCGGCAAAAATATCCTTGACAATACAATATTTTTCCTGCGGATAATTCAGCTCCCGCAAGCCGTCCTGCAGTGGCTTGGTCTGCTTTTCGCCTACTAAAATAATATAATCACATACTTGCGCCGCCTGCCGGCCAAAAGTCTTATTTAACTCATATTCCTGGCTGCCCAGTTCAATCATACCGGGCGTAATGAGGATTTTTTTATTACCGCTGATTAATTGCAAGACCTCTAAGGCCATTTTTGTTCCCACCGGATTAGCATTATAGGCATCATCAACAATGACATGATCCGCTTTCCTTTTAATCTGCAAACGATGTTCTATCGGGGTAAGCTCTCTCACTCCGGCATAGATGGACTTGTAATCCATCCCTAGGGCAAAGCCAAGAGAAATTCCCGCCAGGATATTATAGAGATTATGCTTGCCAAGCAGTTTGGTACTGAAAGAATACTCCTGTTCTCCTTTTACGGCGGTAAAATCCATACCCTCTTCCGAATAGCGAATATTTTTCGCCTGGATTTCCGCTTTATCTCCATCTATACCATAAGTAATATAGCGGATTCCTTGCTGTCCGTAACGCTCCCATCCGTCCATAATCAAAGGATCATCAGAATTCAAGAAACTCATTCCCTCAGGCGGCAGAGCACGTATTAATTCATATTTAGTTTTTTGCACATTATCTAGGGTTTTAAAGGTCTCCAAATGTTGCGGCCCAATTGAAGTCAAAATCCCGTAAGTCGGTTTGACCAATTGGCAAATTTCCGTGATGTCACCAACTTTTTTGGCGCCCATTTCCGTAATAAAAAGGTCATGAAGCGGACTCAGCATCTTCCTGATCGTTAACACCACACCCATGGTCGTGTTATAGCTGCCTGGGGTCATCAGAACATTGAACTTCTGAGCTAAAATTTTCTGTACGATATGTTTCGTGCTGGTTTTCCCATAACTTCCGGTGATGCCGATTACTTTCAGCCGGGGCATTGCCCCGATTTTTCGGGCGGCATCCCGATAGTAATAGTAATTAATGCTTTTTTCCACCGGAGCAAGTACAGTATTGCTGCCCAGCACAAGGGCAAAAACCAATAGCTGCAGCAAACCAAGGACCAGCAGAAAAGCAAAAGGCTCCGCCTGTCTTTGCAGCAAAAGCAGGAACAGGGTCGCAGTCAAAAGGAAAACGGCGGCAAACAACCTTTTTACTCTGGCCGTATAGCTTAATTTCTTTTTGGCTTTAATTTGGGGACGGGAAAAAAAGAGCAACAGGGAAATCAGCCCAAAAATAACAGAAGCCGCTACCGTACCAGAAGCCACTGCCACCTCTGCCGCGACCGCTTCCACCCTTAACCACAAGACAAACAAAAGAAGCGGAACCAGGGGCAGAAACTCCACCGGTCTTAATGCTCTGGCGAAATTACGCCTTAACCACAGTAAATAGCGGCTATTCATATAAGAATTCAATTGCAGCATATGCAGCTGGGTATTTAGTTTGTAAATCAAGTAGGGGAGCCCGGCCAGCCAGCTTATCATAAAAAGCATTTTACTAAACAAGCACTTTCCCTCCATCTATTCTAATTATACTTGTTCTTCCTAGTATTCTTCATTATTCAGTATTCCTAATCAATTGTTTTACCCTCGACTCTCAAATCTTCATATCCTCATATCCTCTTTTAAAAAAGTATCCACCACATTACTAAAGTGGTTAAACATCTCCAGATAGGCAAAATGTCCGGCGTTTTTGAAAATAACCAGACCAGCGTTCGGAATTAATCCCTCCATGATTTTGGCATCGCGGAGCGGGGTGGCTGTGTCATTTTCACCCCAGATTAATAAGGTCGGCGCCATGATCTGCGGTAAATATTCCCTTAAATCCTCATTGACGACCTTAATAAAAACTTTTTTCATCATTTCCGAGGCATTTTGGTAATCTGGTGCGCCCGCCTTTTTCCGGTACTGCTCATATTTTTCCTGCAATAGCTGTCGCAGACCAGGCAGTTGGGCAATTTTTTTGGCCAGTTTGTACGTGTAGACCTTAATATAATAATCCAGCCCGCGGCGCGGTTTTATCCCGGCACTGTCCAGCAGAATAATTTTCTGGAAGTCCTGCCGCAAGGCTCCCGCGCTATAAATAACCACTCTTCCGCCAAAGGAATGAGCCATCACAATGGGGTTTTGGATGTGCAGTTCCTCCAGCAAGGCACAGAACAGTTCCGCATACTCCGCTACCCCCCAAACATCTTGAGGTTCCTCGCTTTGACCAAAACCCGGCCAATCAAGGGAATAAGTGCGGAAATACGCCTCATAATGCTGATGCACAGGGGCAAAACTTTGCGTTGAGCCACCCCAGCCGTGCAGCAAAATTAAGTCTTTCCCTTCTCCGGAAACATGATAATTTATCTTAATTCCTTTAACAGTAATCTGCACAATCAATAGTCCTCCCGCTTTTTATCTGCGTACCTCTTTATATGATTGTATTGCTTTTTATTTTAAAATACAACTAAAAGCATCCTGTTTGGATAAACAGGATGCTTTGGTTACTTATGTGACTTATGTGACCTTATAGATCAAAATAAAGCTCATATTCCTTGGGATTCGGTACAATATTCACTTCATTTGCCTCTTTGCGAATTCTCTTCAAATGATCTTGAATAATCCCCTCCGTAAAGACTCCGCCTTTCAGCAAGAACTCGTGATCCTTTTCCAGGGCATCAGCCGCTTCTTCCAGAGATTTGGGAAGTGCTTTAATTTTCGCTCTTTCTTCCTCACTTAATTTAAAGATATTGATGTCATAAGGACCAAAGCCTTCCTTCACCGGGTCGATTTTTTGCTGCACTCCGTCCAGCGCCGCCATCATCAAGGCAGAATAAGCCAGATAAGGATTACACGTGGCATCCGAAGGCCGGAATTCATAACGTTTTTCTTCAGGACGATTAGCATAACCGGGGATTCTGATTACCGCACTACGATTAGCCGTAGCATAACAAATATTTACCGGTGCTTCATAACCCGGTACCAAACGTTTATAGGAATTTGTACTGGGATTAGTTAACGCCAACAAGGCCGGCGCATGTTTTAAGATTCCCCCAATAGTATAGAGCGCCGTCTGGCTCAAGCCGGAATAACCTTTCGCATCATAAAAAACCGGTTTATCTTCCTTGAAGAAATTAATGTGTACATGCATGCCGCTCCCTGCTTCACGGAAAAAGGGCTTAGGCATAAAAGTAACGGTCTTGCCATGAGCCAGCGCCATATTTTTGATGACATATTTGAGCAACATGGTGCGGTCCGCCATTTCAAAGAGATTGCCAAAACAAATTTCAATTTCCATCTGCCCGGAAGAGCCAACTTCCGGATGATGATATTTAATCGGTACCCCCATTTCTTCGAGCTGCAATACCATTTTCTTTCTCAGTTCAAAATTCACATCATAGGGAATATCCACATGATACCCTTTTTGATACGGAACCTTAAAACCCTGATTCTGATACTCCTGATCCTTGGTGTGCCATTCCGCCTGTTCCGCATCCAAGAAAACACTAATGTTATTTCGTTCCACCGCATAGGAAATATGATCAATTAAATAAAATTCAAACTCCGGTCCAAACGAGCTCCGATCCGCTATTCCGGTACTCTTTAAATAATTTTCCGCCTTTTCGGCGATATAGCGGGGGTCTCCCTCAAACCGTTCTGTTTTTTCACCTAGGCTATAGATATTCCCAATGATACTTAACGTAGGTATTTCACTAAAAGGATCCGCAAAAGCAAACCTCAAATCCGGTTTAAAAACCATGTCGGATTTCTCTAACGTCAAAAAGCCATAACTGGAACCGTCAAACCCGATGCCATCCTCCATGATCTTTTCGTCTAATCTTTCCACAGGAATAGTAAGATGATGCCAACGTCCTGCCAGATTAATCAGCTTGAAATCAACAGCCTTAATCCCCTTCTCCAAGCAATAATTTTTACATTCCTGAAAATCCGCAAACAAATTGAAGCCCCCTTTATTCTCTTTTCCCTTTTTTATTTTCTAAACTCCATCTTCTATAAAAAATGAAGTTTATTCCGTAGCGTAATTATCAAAGTACCCTTGAATAAGCACAACCGGGGTTCCTTTATCTCCACTGCCGCTTGCCAAATCACTCAAGCTTCCCAGTAAATCAGTCAACTGACGAGGAGTAGTTCCCTGGGATTCCAACGTTCCTATTAACCTAGCCTCTTTTTCCCGAATATAGTTTTTCATCGCTTCCTGACTGGCTTCACCACTCAAATCCTTCAACTGATTATCAGCAAAATATTTCAACTTAATCTCATTAGGTAGGCCGCTCAAACCAGCAGTATAAGCCGGAGCTACTACCGGATCCGCCAATTCCCAGATCTTCCCGACTGGATCCTTAAACGCCCCGTCACCGTAAATCATTACTTCGACCCTTTTTCCGGTTAACTCCATGATCTTCTCCTGTACAGCTGCTACAAACTTTTCTCCGTCACGCGGGAACAGCTTTACATCTGTTTCCGTGGCTTTATTGGAACCCAGCAAACCATATTGCTGATTATACCCGCTTCCCTTAATCGAAGCAGTACAAAGATCATCCAAACCCCAAACCAGATTTGCCCCCGCTTTTTGCAGAAGCTTTTTAGTTCTGAACCTAGAATGAATATCCGCCACCAAAACATCCTTAGTATATTGCAGGATTGCTCTGGGATCATTGCCTAAAATTATTTCTATCTCGGCTCCTTCTTTTTCCACAATCTCACGGTACATTTGCACATAATCTATCCCGGTAAACGGATGTTTTACCTCTGCCCCAAATAATTCCCGGTATTTTTCCTCCGTGAGCACTTCCAAATAAGGATTAAGCTCTAATTCATCCATTTTTTCCGGATCCATCAAATGATTACCCACTTCATCTGCCGGAAAGCTTAACTGTAAATAAAGCTTGCGCCCCGCACGAGCAATTCCCTTTAAAACCGTAGAGAATCTATTCCGGCTAAGAATCGGGAAAACAATTCCGAACTCCTTCTTGCCCTTAAATTTCTGCTTAACATCAAGAGCTATATCATCCATCGTGACATAATTCCCCTGAGCTCGAGCTACCGCCGACTCAGTTATAGCTATCACATCTTTGTCTCGTAACCCATACTTTTCTGTTTCGGAAGAAAAGATTACACTATGCACAACCATGTTAACTAAATCATCGCCTGCTTTAATTATTGGCAATCTTATTCCCCGGACTACAGTCCCAACCGTCCTAACCATTAGTGCTTCACTCCTCGTCCCTGTTTTCGTATCAGGGCTGCGTTAGTTTTCTATAAAAACTTCCCTCACAATTTTAACAGATTTTTCACAAGTAAACCATACAAAATTATAAAAGCATTGAATATCTATCCGTTTTTCTGCCCTGCATTATTAATGCTATATGCCTCACTAGGCGGTCGATAAAGAGGATAATCATACTCCATGGCTGCTTTTTTTACTGTCATAATGTGATCACCCCTATTTTATTTTACTATTTGTTCTTCTTTAAATCTACTCTGTTCGCTTTTACAAAAAAAAATGACTGATATCATCTTTTTCAATCATATCAGTTCTCTATAATTATTCCAATCGAATATCGCGGTTTGACAGTATTAACTTAGTGAAAATAATATTCACAAGAGATCCTCTTTTATTTTACCAAAAAGATGACCTCTTGTTTATTTTTTCTACAAAAATTTTTCACATATGCCGTAAAGCCCCTCGCTTTAAGCGAATTTTGTCCCATCCCACAGGGCGCGGAGCATGTCGCGCAGGCACGACCCGGCGATTTGGGCACGCGTGTACAACAGGGAAAGCTCGCTTGCGAAGGTGGTTCGACCGGGCACTAGCCCCGTTATATTCCGCCAGCGCAGCGCCGAGGCGGGGTCATAAGGCCTGTCTTGCTGCTCCGGGGTTCTCTTTTCCATATACCAACCTGCCGCCTGCATAAGCGGCGTGATGGGAATGAGCTTAGCGCTAATCTCCTCAACAGCATAGCCCACGCCCTCCCGCACGTAAGCCTTCACCGTGATCGAGCCCTGCATGCTGTCGGATCGGGCATAAACAATGCCTGCTCCCTCCTGTTCCGCAACAACCAGCGGATCTTGTTCCGGATTTGTAAAAGCCGCGGTCGGGGCCAGCTCAAGGGTGCGGCCAAGCAGTGCGAGGATACCCTCCTGCGTCGGCAGCGGAGAGGAGAGAGACGGCAACAAAGGTGCAGCCGTCAGGAACACAGGAAGCGAAGCCCCCACAGCATGGAACGAGGCGAGCGTACCCTCAAAGGTCTCCAAAAAGTCACTGCGCATATAAAAGGCAAGGGGCAGGGTTTCCGCCTGCTCACACTCAGGGCGGTCAGAGAGACGGCGGGCAAAAAACAGTTCCGGGCGGTCATCACGAAGTTCATGTCCCCCGCCGGGTGCAGCTACCCCTAGGACAGAGGCCAGCATCCTGTTTCGCAATTCATCCTGTTTGATACTTTCGAGCAAGTTTATATACCCACCAATCTGGGTAATGTTTTGAGGAGCCTGAATGCGCGAGGGAGTGATGTCTCCCGCCATGGCTATGCGCTGCAGCATCAAATTACGAGCCTCTACCGCCTCGGGAGAACTCTCCTGCTTTATGATGTCAAGCAATACGCTATACAGTTCATTATCCGTAGTTTCCATATAAAAACCTCCCTTTATACAATGTTAACGTCCGGGGCATCCGGCTATTGTGGATTCTAGGGATTCTCGGGCTTCTCGGGCTTCTGCGGCTTTTCCTCCTTCTTCTTGCTCTCCCCTTTCTCTCCGTTCATCCCTAAGCCGGCTTTCATGTTGACATATCCGGTGATAGCCTGCTGAGTCATCGTACTAGCATTATTGATAACACTCAACCGTTCGGAAGAGCCGGTATTGATTAAATCGGAAGCAAATTTCTGCAAATCCCCCAGTCCGACGATGGCTGGAGAAACAGGTGCCTTGGCGACTGCCGAGGATAGATCAGGCGCGGTGACCCCGCCCGTATTTATATTGACCGTATTTCCGGTCTTAGCAAGCTTATCGGGCGCCGCCGTGTCATCACTGATGATATGCTGCTGATTAAAGTCGGATGGTTTAATGGTGTCGGCATGCGTGATAGGCGAATCCTGCCAGTTCCAGAAACGAGTCAGATCAATCTTCTCGCTGGCGTTGCTATTACCCAAGACGGCCTCACCAACCATACCCCGTGTCGACAGAGGAACCATGGTATAAGGCGAACGGAATGCCAAGGTATGATAGCTATACAGCGCATCTTGCACCTCACGGGTAGACGTGTTCAGTTTATCGGCTAATTCAGGCGGGTACCCAAATGGCATAATCATACAGTTGCCGTAATAACCGTACACTTCGTTTTGGATGCAATTCATAAGCGGCACTTCTTCACCTATTTCTCCCGTCTTGTCAGGAATGCCGATCGTATATTGTTCCAGCATGATGGCTCGCTCAGCACTGGTAAGGGAAGCCCACAAGACTTGGGAATAAAACATCGTGTTTTCAACTATATGCTGAAAGGTTTGTTCGATTTTCTGGAGCTGTTCAAAGGTCATCGTCCTAACTCGGTCAAAAATAGCGTAGGAGGTACTGTATATAAGCTCTTCATCGCGGCGTATACTTAAATATGTTGTCTGCGCTTTGCTAAGCTCAACTTCGGCAATACGCAACGGCCCGAGCGAACGAAGCTGTGAGGGTGATAAGCTAACCTCCAGATCTTCCTTTTTATAAAACTTAGAAATTACTTCTTCCGGACTCATTTTCGGGAAAAACGCGCTAATGAAATCGGGAATATTAGGGGTGAGAGTATAATTATATGGTGAAGAGCTGTAATAGAGCTCCATCCCGGCAAAATCGTCATCTACAACACCGGGCGGGATGTTAAAGAGACCAGTGACAGTCTTGCTAGGTTCTATGCGCTTCCTGCGAATAGCCTCCAATAACTGTGGACCGTTCTGGTAACCCGCTTCAATTTGATGTGTTTCATAATGAATGCTTGCCGCATTGATGTACCCCCCGTTTTTCAAGCGAAGAACGGCCTTCAAGCTATCGTACGGCATAAAACTGCCCGTAACCTTTAGTTGCACCGTAAAGCCGCCCCCCGGTTCTCCGCTCTGAAACTCCCACTTCGGATAAGAGGCGAATTTTTTAAGTAAATTTAATCCCTCCCGATAAACATATGGCATATACGGAGTAATCGCGTCGTGATGCTTGATGAGCATATCATACCGCCGCACGAAGTCAGCCTTGCCCGTTGACTTTTGCGTCATGTCATAAAGCTCCCCGGGCGTAAGCACATGAGGTACACCGGTGGGCAGAAATTGGACAATATCAAGGGGAATGTAGAGGACGAGCTGCACGCCGGTAATGCTTGAGGTTACCTTATAGTTGTGTAAAACCTCCCAGAACTGCATAGTCAGTGCGTGGGAGTGATTATTATTGGCGATAATTTTAGTGGTCACCATTTCGCTTTCGGCCGCAGTGGCCAGACGGACACCAATACGGTTAGCCTGACTTTGTGTTTCGGCTGCCTGCCGAATATTCTGCTGAAAACTCTGGGCTAAATTGCTCGAATAATCGCTCTTGTGTTTTTGGGAAAACTCGGCTGACGAAGAGTTCGCGGAACCGCCGAGCCCGAACAATGCAGAAGCACCACCTAGGATGGAAAAAGGCCCCCAGCTGCCTCCGCCGGCGGCACTGGTGCCGCTGCCTGAAGAGGCGCCAAAGCCGTAGCCGCTCATTTTGGATGAGCCGGTAACCGTATCTCTAAGTGCTGATGTAAAGAGAGCTGAAGTATTATCTCTTTGATCGAAGGAATAGCGGTCACTCTGAAAGTAGGAGGCAGACTCCCTGTCGGTAACAGCCAGCGTTTCAGTCCGCTCAGAGATTGCCAAGCGCTGCTCCTCACCAGGCGCCAAGGCCAGCGAATAAAGGAGCGTTCCTAAAGAGAAATGACTCGGCTGCCACTCCTGATTCAGCAATAGAACATAGCCCATGCCAAGTGACGAACATCTTGGCTGACTGTGGGGCGACTCAATTAACTTCTTCTTAAATCCGATCACGTCGATCGGGCAACCAATGTCTCTTCGCTGCTTGTTTTTGGCCGGGTCGTTCGAGATAATGGCGGGCGGTGACACTGCCGGCTCGACCAGCCGGTGCAGGATTTTATAGCTGTAGCTGAAACTGGAAGCGTTAGCCCAAGTGAGAGAAAAGAGGTTATCCCCTTCGCCCAGGGTCACCTGGGGATTGGCGGAGGCCTGTTCAGGGGATGTCACATAATCGGATACAACATCGCTAATGCTGCCCACGATGGAATCCACCTTTTCAAATATGCCCTCGACATAGAAGTTGTCCCTCACGGCTA
>DHPU01000044.1:2754-5553 GCA_002407935.1 Peptococcaceae bacterium UBA5356 | reverse complement strand
TTTTCCGTTATGCCGTTCCGCACTATATCTACAATCATTTTGTCATAATCCAAAGCCTTGCTAGGCACGGGAAGACCGAAATACCCATTCACGTCGGTGAGGACGGATGCGCTGAAGAGGTCATCCTTCGTGTCTTTCTGGAACTGCAATAGGACACGTGCTTTGGTAAGCGGCCAATTTTGATACTTTTCGGAATAGACAAGATTACCCTCGATAAACGCTGGGAATTTGGGTTGTTTGAACTTTTTCAGTATGGCGTCTGAGAGAAAAGAATGAGCGGTCTTGATCACATGATAGTTCTGCTGCTTCTTTTTCATTATTTCTTTTATGTTTTTGCTATCTGTCTTTTCTGTTTTTTCTGATTCCCCTGGCTTTTTGGGTTTTGGCACTGGCATTAATTATTCGCCTCCTTTAATAATTGTAGAAAAAGACTGTCCCTTAACCAACGACCCGCCCAAGGTGACCCTGTTGGAAATAAGCCGTACGGATACGTATCATAACCCCCGGGGATTGCCTCAAGTTGATCTGTTGTTCTGGGACAGTCTTGCTCTGGCGTAAACCAGAAAAACCCAGTAAGTCTCTAGCGGGAGGCGGTTTGAGAGCATCTTGGCCATCTGCACAACCCAAAAACTGGGTTACGCAGTTAGGAACGACGTTACCGTCGTTGGGATTGGCACAAATGGATCTACAAACTAACCCACTCCACAGCAAGCCGCAAATCGCGGCCGGCAACTGAGAAAACTTACTCCTAATTGTATTTATATACTAATTATTACCTATTTGTCAAGAAATTTTTTACATAATCGAGCTTTTTTTTAAATTATATCCCGTTTTTTTAAAATACCGAATTTCTTCTATGAAATTACCCCGCTGTTTCCTAAAGCATCCTGATGCCGGCGTCATTGATTGCCATGCTAATATCATATATAATTATAGAAAATAACTATGGCAAAGGTGACGTTATGACATTTCAACAACTTAAATATATCATTAAAATAGTTGAATGTGGTTCAATTACTGAAGCTGCAAAACAGCTATTTATCACACAGCCCAGTCTTTCAACGGCAGTTAAAGAGCTTGAAAAAGAACTGGGAATAGAGATATTTAACCGCTCAACCAAAGGCATCTCCTTGACTATTGACGGTACAGAATTCCTTTCTTACGCACGTCAGATTATTGAACAGACAGAACTTATGGAGCAACACTATCTGGGGAAAAAACCGTCAAAGCAACTTTGTTCGATTTCCACTCAACATTATGCTTTTGCCGTCAATGCTTTTGTTGAACTACTTTTGGGTTTAGATGTAGATGAGTATGAATTTACGCTTCGTGAAACAAGAACATATGAGATTATCGAAGATGTCAAGAATTTACGCAGTGAGATTGGGATTATATATTTCAGCGATTTCAACGAAAGGGTTCTCAATAAGCTGCTAAAAGAAAATCACCTGGTATTCAATCCTCTTTTTGAAGCTGATCCGCATGTTTTTGTAAGTTCAAAGCATCCCCTTGCCAAGAACGCATCAGTTACTCTTGAAGACTTGGACAATTACCCGTTTCTTGCATTCGAACAAGGTGAATATAATTCCTTTTATTTTTCAGAAGAAATTCTGAGCACTGTCCCTCGAAAGAAAACAATTCATGTCAGCGATCGCGCCACTCTTTTCAACCTGTTAATTGGATTAAATGGATATACTATCTGCTCAGGTGTCTTGAGCAGTGATCTGAACGGTGACAATATTATTTCCGTGCCGCTTATAACAGATGAAAAAATGCGAATTGGCTGGATCGCAAGCGAAAAATCTCATCTCAGTTTATTGGCTCTTGATTATATTGCAAAATTGAAAAACCTAATTTGCAAATACGGATATAACATAGAATGACATAGAATAAAAAGAAACGCCTCTGCTTTAAATTGAGCAGAGGCATTTCATCATGCAACAAGCAAGGTATTTATTGCCCCATAGATTCGATGTGCAATGTATGGATTATTCATTGTATACAAGTGTATTCCATCAACTCCCTGTGCTATTAAATCAACTATCTGGTCAACAGCATACGCAATTCCCGCATCCCGCATTGCTTCCGGATTGTTTTCATATCTATCCATAATAGAAAGAAATTTCTTCGGAAGGTTCACTCCGCAAAGGGTAACCATACGCTCAATCTGCTTCCTGTTCACAACAGGCATGATACCGGCTTCAATCGGAACATTGATTCCTGCAATAATAGCTCGTTCCCGGAATGAATAAAAATAGGAATTATCAAAGAATAACTGCGTTATCAGTTGGTTTGCACCTGCATCTACTTTGCTTTTCAGATTACGGATATCTTCAATAATTGTCGGACATTCAATGTGACCTTCAGGATAACAAGCTCCTATTATATTAAAATCTCCGTTTTCTTTTATAAATGAAATCAGATCACGGGCATACTTGAAATCATTCTTTGGTGTGAAATTTGGATTAACATCTCCCCGTAATGCAAGTATATTTTCAATTCCAGCACTTCTGAAATCATGCAGCATTTTAAGAACTTCTCTTTTTGTAAGGTTGATGCACGGAAGATGGGCGACACTTTCAAGACCATAGTTATTTTTAATAGCAGACGCTATTTTAAGCGTATCAAGGTTGCTTTCACTTCCTCCCGCGCCATATGTCACACTTATAAAGTCGGGGTTAAGGCCTTTTAATTCATTAACCGTATCATAAATTGTATTTACAGGGTCTGTTCGTTTAGGAGGAAATATTTCAAACGACAGAACCGTTTTCTTTTTAAATAATTCCGATGTCTTCATAG
>DHPU01000044.1:0-2585 GCA_002407935.1 Peptococcaceae bacterium UBA5356 | reverse complement strand
AATAGTCTCTTCATTTCCTCTTGTTTTAAGACCGCAGTCAGGATTAACCCAAAGTTTTTCCTTCGGTATTTTCTCAAGCATTTTGAATAGAGCTTCCTTGATTTCCGATACACTTGGAATTCTTGGTGAATGAATATCATAAACACCCGGGCCGACAGCTGTCTTAAACCCACATTCTTTTAATGTTCCAATAATCGCAAGATTAGAGCGTGCTGCCTCAAAGGTAATAACGTCCGCATCCATATCATCAATATCTTTAATAATATCTGAGAATTCGCTGTAACACATATGAGTATGAATTTGTGTTTCGGGTTTTACACCACTGTGGACAAGTCTAAAAGCAGGGATTGCCCAGTCGAGATATTCGCTGTGCCAATCACTTTTTCTAAGCGGCAACTTTTCCCTGAGAGCCGCTTCATCAATTTGAATGATTTTTATTCCGTTTGCTTCAAGATCAAGAACTTCATATCTTATAGCAAGAGCAATCTGGAAAGCACAATCTTGCAATGAAATATCTTCACGTGGAAATGACCAGTTTAAAATAGTTACCGGGCCAGTCAGCATACCTTTCACATATTTTGGTGTAAGTGTCTGCGCATATACGGAATAATCAACCGTCATTGGTTTAAAACGAGAAATATCCCCCCATACTACAGGCGGTTTTACACATCTTGTACCGTAAGACTGTACCCATGCCTTTTCAGTAAATAGAAATCCATCAAGATTTTCGCCAAAATATTCAACCATATCGTTACGCTCAAATTCGCCATGAACCAGCACGTCAAGACCCATTCTCTCTTGCAGAGCAACACATTCCGCAATTTTTTCCTTATTAAATGCAGTATATTGATCAAAAGAAATTTTACCGCTTTTGTAATTAGAGCGATTCGCTTTTACATCTGCTGTCTGCGGAAAGGAACCAATTGTAGTTGTCGGAAGCAATGGTAAGTTAAGCTTTGTTTTCTGGATTTTTTCACGTTCAGCAAAGTCGGGATACCTTAAAAAATCATCTTGCGAAAGAGCAGAAACAGCTGCCTGAACTTTTGCCTTTCCGCAATTTCTCGTTTCATTGAACAATTTTTGATTTGCAATATATTCAGTAGTTGACACGGGAGCGCTATTTGATAATATTCTCTTCAGTTCGGATAGTTCTGCTAGCTTTTCCTCGGCGAAAGCAAGGTGACTTTTGTACTCATCCGCAAGATTACTCTCGTTGCTTAATGTATACGGAACATGAAGAAGCGAACAGGAAGTACTTAATGCCATGTTTTTGCAGTATTTACTTAATTCATCAATCAAACGCACCGTATGAGAATAATTGTTTCGCCAAATATTCTTTCCGTTAACGATACCTGCAAAAAGAGTTTTATCCTCAGGGAAACCCAAATTCTCTACAAGCTCCATTGTCTTTTTCCCCTCGATAAAATCAAGACCGATTCCAGCAAAATTCATTGTAACAACTTCACGATAGCAATCCCGTATATCACCAAAATAGGTTTGCAGAAGTACTTTTGTGTTACCTTTTACGGAAAGAATATCTCTATAAATTTTAGAAAAAAGTATTACATCCTCTTCGGATAAATCCATAACAAGTGCCGGTTCGTCAAACTGAATCCACGGAACACCTAAATCATTAAATTTTTTTAGAATATCCGAATATGCACAAACGATATCCGTTATAAAATCTTCAATTGTTTTTTTACCTGTAAATCTTGCAAGCTTTAAAAATGTAAAAGCCCCAATGATGACCGGTTTCGTTTCTATTCCGAGATTTTTTGCTTCTTTGAACTCGTCAAATGGCTTTGTTCCGGTAAGAAAAATCTCAGTATCGTCCTCAATTTCTGGTACCATATAGTGATAATTCGTATTAAACCATTTTTTCATGGCCAGAGCCTTCACATCACCTTTTTCACCCTGATATCCCCTTGCCATTGCAAAATACTCATCAAGCGCATTAAGTTTCAGATGCTTGTAGCGATTTGGAACAACATTCAGTAAAACGGCAGTATCCAGCAGATTATCGTAAAATGAAAAATCATTTGCGGATATAAAGTCAATTCCGTTTACATTTTGAACTTTCCAATGCGTTTCCCTGAGTTTAAAAGCGGTAGCTTGAAGCTCTTCTTTCGTCGAAATACTCTTAAAATACTTTTCCGTTGCAAATTTTAATTCTCTTAAAGCTCCCACTCTTGGGTAGCCGATAACAGATGTTTTCATAAGAAACTTACCTTTCCATTTTATTATATTATATTAAAATACTATCATAGAAACCGTAACATAAGGTAATACTTGCTAATTATGTGCAGCCATAGTTTTTAGCTATGGCTGCACATCTGTTTCAACATGTAATAAGCAAAATGAATTTCGGTCATGCCTATGAGCGTACAAGGTTCCGCCTTGGCATGTGTACGATTGAGGGATGGGGAGTGTCAATCACCCGCTCGTTTAACAGTTAACTAATCCTTAATAGATGAAAAAAACATTCATACTGCGCCATTTGGGCGCTATTTTTATGTCAAATTAATTTCATATTTATTCGGATTAACCTGAGCATCGTTCATGGCTATAGAGATCCGGTAACTAAA
>DHPU01000010.1 GCA_002407935.1 Peptococcaceae bacterium UBA5356 | reverse complement strand
GTGTAAAAATGTGGAAAAGGGCTACTCTCTATTGGTTCTAGTCCTTTTAACCTCAGATAGAAAAAAGTCACTTACATTTTTAGCTGTATTTGTATGATATAGTATATATTAAATGGTTGCATAGATGCTCCTTTGCCCGTCATAATAGTTCACATTCCCTTAGAATCTTTTCTATGGACTCCCAAATAGAAAGTGCCGGATTTTCTTTATAATATTTATACCTCTTATATTGCTGGAAGATATAACCGGCTTCTTGGTTCCGCTGCATGATAGTCTTTGATCGTTGGATGGCATTACGAACGTTATCCAAAGTCAACTGGCCAAGAATGCGCTTGAAATTATCTTCGTGTTTATATTGATCTAAACTTTCAAACTGTTGATCATAGGCTCGATTGAGTGGTGTAAGATATTGACGGCGATGGGTTAACACACCGTTGCAATCAGCTTTATGAACAATGACCCAAAGCTCAAACGTAAAATTACTGTATCCTAACTGATACTTGATGTCTTTTCCGGAATTCTGCGCTGCTTTCATCCGATCCAATGTAGTTTTGAATTGTTGTACATGGATGGGTTCCTCGCTCTCATAATCGAAAATATGAGTGACTTCAGTCTTGCCAACAATGGTTAGCTGTTTCGCACGAGCAAGAGGGTCTTTTTGGATTTTGCTATCTAGCTTGACAGTATATCTTGCTGCGGGATCAGCATTAATCCTGCGCTGGAGCCACTCTAAATACCATTGTTCGGTTTCACCTTCAACAGAAAAATAGTAGGTTCTATTCTCTTTACGCATATGATCACACCTCTTTTCCACGGGACATTAGTTCCTCAAAGATGGGTGTGAAATCAATGTCTTTAATGGCACCATACCGATCCACGAAGTAATTCTTCATGTAATCCTCATTTTTACGAACACCAGATTTTCCTGTGGTTCCAAAGTCTGAGAGAGAATAATGGTTGCTGAAATGGGTTTCTTCGTCACGCTCCACAAACTTAATTTCATCTCGCCGATACAGGTTTGCGTTTAAGAAAATAGGATTATGAGTGTTAAAAATTAGTTGTGCGTGATGAATGTTTATCTCATCATTATGAAAGATGTTGATAATATTCATCAAAGCCATCGGATGGATGGAAGCATCGAATTCATCTACTACCAAAGTGCCACCGTTCAAAAGAGCGTTGACTACTAAAGGAAACATATTTACAAAGCGAATTGTTCCATAAGATTCGAATAGTTCGGCGGGAACCGCAGTTCCTTCTTTAGCTTCATGGAAAAGGGAAAAGAGCCTTGCTTCATTATTTTCACCATCTACCACATAACCAAGTGCATTTGAGTTGATTCCGAAATAGGTTGCCGCTTCATTCAGCGTCTTTTCAACATACACGGATTTTTTCTTAGGATCACTAAATTTCCGAATAAGATGAATGGAATCAGCTCTGTAAATGACCATGAATTTGTTGTCTAGCCAACTGCTGAACAGTGCAACTAACTTGGAACTGAACATTGTTTTAAAACCGTTCATCAGAAAAAGTTCTTCGTCATTCAAATTGCTTTTTGCCAGAGAAATTGCGCCTTCTGCATTCTGTTCAAAAGCATTTACAAGAAGTTCCTGAATGGTATCCAAAGAATCAAACTCCAAGCCGTCATTTCGCGAAAAAATCAAGGAATTATTAACCTTTAGCGTTTCAGATAATACCTTACGCTGATAATCAATCTCTAAAAATTTACCTAAGTCAGCGGAAAAAGAATACTCCACCAACATGCCACCTGTGATAAATTTAATAGCAAAACTTACTGGATCAGTACTCTCGTTGGAGCTGTTTGGAATTAGTTCCAAGGCAGTGGCTGCAGCATTGGGGTCGTTCTTATCGTCATCATTGCGGATATTGCCACGTAAAACAATTGATTTAAAAGTATCCATTGCACCAATGATATTGGTTTTTCCAGAGGCATTTGGTCCATAAATAACGGCAGAGCATAAGCCTTTATAGCTTTTTTTACCGATGGTTTCTTTTAGCACGCTATAATCGAGCCCTTTTTGTTTGGGGGCTGGCGTAAGAGAAAATACGAGTTCATCTTTAAATGATTTATAGTTCTTAGTTCTAAACTCTAACAGCATATGATTTCCTCCATTCTGCAAATATTATGCAAAACTATATTTTTATTATATGCTATATAGTACCCATATGTCAATTATTTATTCTAATTTTGCGGGTATCTTGCAAAATGATCTTAGATATCTTTATTATTTGAGCCGAATTCCAGAACATAGCCCCCGCTGAATGCACCTGCGGGGGGCTATGTTCTGATTGGAAACAAATCATCTATTTCCGATTTTAGCTTGTAATTTTCGATACTGCTGGATTAAATCCCTGTGTTTTTGGGATTTCTGATGAATGCTGTAGTGAGCTTTGGTTGCGATATATTCTATAAGGCAGTCCTTTGGTATGAGATACCTGTTGTGATACCGTACCCTTAATATCTTCTCATGCGGTTTTGATGAACTTCATTTTCCCTTAAAGTTGCTCTCATGTGCCTATCGGAACCTCTCTCCATATAACTCGAAATCGTGTGAGGGTTAAACCTCCGTGGGTTCGAATCCCACTCTCTCCGCCATTTTGGGGCTTTTCGCCTCTGATGAAGGGCCTGTCGTTCGACAGACCTTTCGCCTTAACTACAAAGATCTTCGTATTTTGACGAAGTGGATTCAGATATTTGATATGAGTTTTGGGCATGCTTATGTTTTCTATCCAAAGGCTGAGGACACAGAATGTACGGCGGCCCTCCTTATAGACTTAAATCCCATAGATTTGGCGCGTGGAAAAGTCGGCTCAACTGACGGTGGACTGTTTGACTATATCAATGACCGTCCCTATGTGGCATCGTCATTTATGAGTACAGCACTGTCAAAAGTATATTCTACCGCCATGAGCGGACGTTGTGACAAGCGACCGGAGCTGGCGGCTTTGGCACTTGATCTGGAAGCTCAGATAACCATGCTTCCCTGCCGTGGAGAGACAGAACTTGTACACCGTATATTCGAACCGTTGGGATATGATGTATCTTTTGAAAGAGTAGTGTTTGAATTTGCTGCGCCTCGCACGGTGATTTAGTTGTTATGAGTAAGCTTATAGATGCAAGGGAAGCTCTGTTGAGCTTAAAACGGTACGATATTCAAAAAGTCAGCTCTAAGAGAGCACATGCTAACACTTTGCTAACAAATATCCGGAGAAAGTACGCCCAACATTGTTAAAGGCAAATTTCATAATATGTTTTGCCGGCTTGATTTGGGGTATAATTCGCGGCAAACTGATACATATTGATACTATCATATATCACATATCAAACGGAGCGATAACAATGGGAATAGGGTGAAGTATCGTATTGCGGATGTTTAGAGCATTAAGCGTAATACTGCTTCGGTCACATAGACCGTAAAACAGGCTGCCAGGGCGACTGTAAGCAATCCTTTTTCCCGGAATGATAGGATCACAGCAACAACTGTTCCGGTAATTGCCGACCAGAGGGAAGAGGTAGAGGTGAAAATTCCGGGGAAGGTCATGGCGCCAAGGACAGCATAAGGAATGTAAAAGAGAAAAGACTGAACAAAGCGGTTTTCAATTTTTTGTCTGAAAATCACCATGGGAAGCATGCGAATAAGATAAGTAACGCCGGCCATCACCAAGATGTTAATGAGTATTTTGGAGGTGGTCATTTGTTATTCCACCTCCTTGAGGGGAAATAACTTTGCCCCTAAAGCCGAAGCAATAATCGCACAGAGAATAATAATAAAGCCGCCTGACAAGTGGTTTAGAAGCGGTGTATAGCGTAGGATAAAGCTGATAGCCACGGAAATTAACAGCACCTTTAACACGGGACGGTGCTGTTTGGCGGGGGGAATAATAATAGCGATAAACATGCCGTAGATGGCAATACCCAAGGCGGAACGGATTGTAGCAGGGAGGATGGTGCTGGCCGCCGCACCGATGAAGGTACCGATAGCCCAGCCAAAGTAGGGCGTCGTAATTAAGCCGTACATATAACGTCGGCCGATTTCACATGGCTGTCCGCTGGCCACCGCAAAAATCTCATCAGTAATGCCGAAGGAAATTAGCAGACGGTGTAGCAGATTGATGGATTGATCCGCTTTTTGGGAAAGAGACAACGACATTAAAGCATAACGCAGATTAATTACTAGTTGTGTTAAGGCCATTTCCAGACAGGAGGCCCCTACGGAAATTAAACCAATTCCGGCGAATTGCCCCGCCGAAGTAAGATTAGTCATGGAGATGAGCACCGCTGTCCAGACAGGGAGTCCCATATTAACGGCCATCATACCAAACGCAACGGAGACAGAGAGATAGCCCAGTCCAATAGGGATACCGTCTTTAAAGCCTTTTGCGTAGCTGTTGATACTGTGGCTATAATTACAGTTGTGGTTATAGTTATTGCTATTGTTACTGTTACCATTGAGAGATTTGCTTTGTTTCATTTGATGTTAAGCTCCTTCGTTGCTTAATGAATTAGTCTGTCAATTAACACTAATACGGCTAGGTGCAAAGGGTAGAAGATTGTATAAAAGGTTCTCATATGACCGGTTAGTCTCGGATTAGGAACATATTTAATGAGGATACTGGCTACAAAGCTGTAAAGTTGCAGTGTCCAGCCGTTAACAAAGTAGGCCGCGATATTTAAAAGGTTGTGGTTGAGGATAATCCTTTTATTGTAATAATAAATAAGGGTTAGGATGAAGGCATAGGCGCCATATGAAAATTGAAAAAGCTGCAGAAAAATAGTAGCATTAATTACGATATAGTATTTTAAAAAGGCGCGGTCTTTTGATTCTATAAAGTATTTTAAGAGAAGAAGGCACACGATAAAGGTAAAGACGATGTTTGGTCTGTATTCCCGAAAAAGTAAGGTATAGAAAACTTGACTTGTTGAGGCGATAAGCAAGAGGCGCAAGAGATATTTTTTAAAATTACGGGTGTATCGATAGCCTTGCACTATTCCATATGTATATAGGGGCATGGCTAATCTTCCGATGATTCTGAACCAGGGCTGATCAGGAAAAAAGGCTCCTCCGATATGATCGATTAACATAGTTACCATGGCAATTATTTCGAACATAGGCAGGTCTCCTCTTTTCAATCTTTTTCAATTATAACATGAGCTTTAAGTTTACACTAGCAAGATAAAAACTAGGACCTTTGAGAAAATTGTAATAATAAAAATATACTAAATATACTATCAAATTAAAAAAAATATGTTATAATTAAGAAGAAAAGATAAAAAAGGAGTGATGACTAGTGGGTCTGGTAAATAATCACAGGAAAGTAATAGCGGTTATTTTGACAACGATGTTTTTGTTTACTTATAATGTGTTCTTTATTAAAACGTCAGAGGTGAGTGGATGTTTCGTCCCGACAACCAAACTGGAGATTTGTAACAAGGAAGTAGAATGTACAGTAGAAAAGACCACTGTATACGACTGGGAGATTACCAAAAAAGTTGATCAGGAGACGGTAACTTTAAAACCGAAGGAATACGTAGATTTAAATTATACGGTTGAAGCAAACCGGATTGTTAAATGTAATGTTGAGAAGGCTACGGTAACCGGTTCGATAGATGTTGCCAATGCAGGTTGTAATCCCACGAAGAATCTGAAAATAAAGGCGTGGGTAATTTATACAACTTCAACATGGGCCAAGGAAACTAAAACAGTACCCGGTTCCGAGAAGATAATTAATACGGGTAATTTGGCAGGTGAGTTACCGGGTTTATCGAAATGTAATAATAATCATAGAAAGAAATATCCATATAAATTTTTCTTTACGCCGGTAAAAGGAGCGAAAGCATATAACGTTATACTAGAAGTTACGATTACTAATTATGATGGTCATGGCGGAACGGCATTTGGACCTGATAAAGAAGGCAGATGTATCTGGCGTTTTGACGGAGAACCCCTAAAAACAACAGAAACAATCAAGGATGAAGCGGCGACGGTAATAGATGAAATAACGCAGGTTCCCGAAGGATTTTCAGTATCTCCTAAGACGCCCATCTCCTCTTGGACAATTAATGACAGCAACTTAGTTAAGGGAAGTAACGAAGCGTTCAGTGCTAAAAAAACCTATAAGATTACGTTGACTAATAATAGTGTCACAAAGGCTGGTACTTACAACTTAAATAACAAAGCTACGCTTACGAAAAATGATACGAAAGAAACGCGTACCGCTTGTCAAACCGTTTGTATTACGACTGCGGCTCAAGGTATTACGGCAACGGGGTGTATTACGGCAACAAACTTCTGGAAAAAAGGAATCTCTTATGATTGGACCATTGCCAAAAAAGCTAATCCTACTTCTCTGATCTTGAAAAAGGACGAAACGAAGGAAGTGGCATATACCTTAACGGCGACCCGTACTTTAAATAAATGTGCCGTAGAGGAAACTAAAGGAGTTAAAGGAAGCATAACTGTTCAA
>DHPU01000015.1 GCA_002407935.1 Peptococcaceae bacterium UBA5356 | reverse complement strand
AAACCACTCGCTTTCAGATAACGGCCCTGCATTTCCGACGTCACCCAGCCTTAAGGCGAAGTCCGAACCTTACATAGCTCTTATGTTAGGTTCGGGCGAACCGGCCGCTGCCGCGGTTAGGCTGGGGGATGTGGCGCGGCAGCCCCGAACATGTACTACGTGCATTCGGCATCTCGCGTTTACCCGCGCCCGAAGCGGAAATGCGATGTTAGGCGATGGCAGGGGATTAATTATTTTTATATGCTTCAATGACCTCTTTATTATTTGTTACAGAAACAAGTTCTTTTTCATAGTTATCATAAATATAATCAATAATTTCATCGCTAAACCCACCAAATGATTCATATATATCAGTATTTGTGTCGATATTATACTTTGTAATTAACGTTATTAATCCATCACGTCCCATCAAGATTCGTCTACTAATTAGGTCTCTAGTATATTCAAATGCTAACGCGGCAAATGCATTTTTATAGCTTCCACTACCTCTATATGCAAGCCTAGCCTTCACCCATTTTTCAAGTCTTGACATGAAATATTTGGTTTGTCTTTCATCCAAAACATGAAATGCCAATCTTGATAAATATCCAAATGCAATAGCAGACATCTCGTAAGCGTATTTCAAACTTTCTTCATATGTGGTATTAGTGTCTTTTATTCTTTTATCATTCATAAATTTGCTTAAATTTTCATCAATAATATACAAACTTGCAGTAGCAGCTATAGAATTAAGCCCGCCGGAATTCCTTACCGTCAGCTTATGATAAAAGTACTTGGAGATTTTCCAACCAAAATATAATACTAATAAATAGAAAATAATTTTAATCCACATATTCTAATACCTCCACTCTTTTTATTGTTTACTTAACAATACAGCACGAAGTAAGAATATTTGTTAGGTCTAGACAGAGTCTGGACTTATTATTTATCTAAATTTGTTCACAACCTGCGGATATTTTTTCGCTAAATCTTTAAAGCAATCTATCCAATTTTCCTCTAGCATTTCTTCATCTGTAGCACTAACATCTGTAGTAATGCCAAGCTTATTGGCATGAAGCCTATAAGCATTAATAAAGTTCTTTTCCGATCCCATCAAAGTTATGCCAAATTTATTATGCATTCTTTTCGCTTCAAATGCTTCAATAGCTGAGCATATAATTCCAGCTAAAATGCGTCCTATAATAAATGCGATAATTCCATATAATCCCTTCATAACATAACCTGTAATCACAATGATAATAAATGCGACTCCGTATCCAGAAATATAACTGTATAATGTGCCAAATGTTGGCAAACCCGGAATAATAAATAACCCCCAAAAAGTAATCATATAGCTTAAGAAATACGATAGGAACGATATAGTGGCAATTTGGACTATTTCTAGTCTCATAATAAATGCAATAATTATTGCAATAAAGGTTACAGCACTTGGAAGTAATTCTAATCCTTCCGTCGTTTTTAAAATTTTGAAAGCATCTACTTCAGGGTATAATCTCTTCATAAGAGCGAATCCATACTCAACTTCCAACCTAATTTTCAAGCCCCTTGGTGTATAAATCTGCACAATGTTTTCCTCCTCATTATACTCTCAAGATTAACCCTGCTTTCGCCTAACTACTTAATCTCCGAACTAACCTTCGGATAATCTACTAATTTAGTGGTATTCCCGAAGGTTAGTTCGGGTAATACCTCTTTCTCTAACTTGAGCTGGCATGACCCAAGAGTTCCTGTATATACCTTAATCAATTTCTCCTTCAAAAAGGTGTGTTCAGGTGCATTAAATATTTTTCTCGCATGAAATAATTCTACACTAATATGCTAAATGTTACAATGGTTGTCATATTTTTGGTTATTTACGGCTGCTTCATTCTCTTCTTGCCTAATCGGAAGGTTGTACTTGCTCCATCTTTAACAACCCCCTCATGGTTTACCTTAACGATAAAATCGCATCTCATTTTCCTTCAATTTCAGCTTGTATTTTTTCCAGCCTCTCCTTGAAAAACCGTCTGCCCCGATAATCAATGATGTCCTTGAAGTATCTGACAAAAGCGGAGTTATGCAAATACTCTTTTAAAGCAGGATTTAGAGCAAAACCCTGTTCCTCTTCGCGGAAAAAATTCGGGGAAGTTTGTTGCAAAAAATGCATCGAATTCCGGCGGGCTAAATCTATAAATTCCTTTTGGCCCCAGTTCTTATAATCCCGGTTTCCTTTATCCCGCAACAGATCAACCGCATTTGAGGCATTTGCATAAAACTCCTGAAAGCTTTGGTAGATATCATCTTCATTAATATGAAGCTTCATTTGTCCATGATTATAAAAGACCAGGAAAATCGGCAACTTATACATTTTGCTCATAGAGGTATTTTCTATGGTCTGCAAAAAAAGTCGACGATTCGATTGGTCTCAGAAACATCACCGGATCCAAATCCAGAATTTCTAATCCTTGCTTACACTTACTCCTCAAATTTATTTAATTCCCTAATAGCCCATTTTCGGCAAAGCTAAAATACTTTTCTCCGGCGACAATAATGTGATCTACCACACTGATCGCAATAGCTTCGGCGGCGGTCATGATCCTTTTCGTTACTTCTATATCGCCGCCGGAAGGACGCAGACTTCCTCCCGGGTGGTTATGCGCCACGATTATGGTGTTGGCCTTGTGCCGTAAAGCTGTCTCTATAATGATTCTAGGGTAAACGGGAGCTTCATTAATCGTTCCTTCGTGCACCAGCTCGGCATGATTAACCCGATTTTGGGCATCCAGACAAATCACATAAAAAGCCTCATAGGTTCTGCCCGCAAAAAGGGACACCGTGTATTCACCAGCTTTAGATGAAGTGCTTAAAACAGGTCTGTCTCCCCATTTCCCCCGAAGGTATCTTCGGGCCAGAGAAGGGATCAATGATACCAAAATCGCCGTATTTTCGCTGACTTTACAACGCTCACAAATCGCTTTAGGATCAGCTTCCAACAAACCCGCCAATGACCCAAATTCCTGAATCATTTTATGAGCCAGTTCATTCGTGTCCTTCATCGGTATACAGTAAAACAAAAGCATTTCCAGCACCTGATGGTCAGCAAAGGCATCCAGTCCTTCTTGGAGATACCTTGCTTTCACCCTTTGTCGATGCCCTTTATGTAAATTCTTTTCCATAATCCCCTCTTACACAATTTTCCTCATAAGGTTATTATACAATATTTTTCTGCTATTTTGTCTATTTTAATTTAAAACCTAAAAAATAAACCAGAATAACGAAAACCCCGCATAAACATTTGCAGTTTCATGCAGGGTTTGCTTTTTTACCTATTTTCCGTTTGTTTCCTCTATCGCTCTGTTTTTTATAATTTTATCCAGCAAATCTGCCGCTTGTCCTACCAGTTCAACACAAGGACGTTTTTTATTATATTCTCCTTTTCTTGCATCGGGGATTAATTTATTAGTGTCTGTACTGAGACCCGATAATTCCTTGCAAATAATCGAACCGTTTTCTTCTTTGAATTGCTCAGCAAGTGATTGAATTAATTTGTAATGTTCCACTCTTTCTTTTTTATTTAAAGGATCAGTAAATCCGTATAGCAGCCCGGCAACCATGAACATACCACTAACCGCTCCGCATACTTCGCGCAATCTTCCCATCCCGCCGCCAAAGGAAGAAGAGAGCTTTATCGCGGTCTCAAAGTCCATACCTGTTTCATCACAAAATGCGCCTATAACTGCCTGTGAACAGTTGTAACCCTCTCTAAACAATGCCATAGCACGCTCTGAAGGGCAACTTAGCTTATCATTCATCTTTTATTCCCCCTTCTAATCTACATTGTTAAGCATATTCATATATCTTATAATGCCTATAAAAATAACCATTTTTATTATATACGGCTAAACGAATAAACACAATTAAAATACATACTTCACAAAGAAACACAAAAACGCCTTATATCTTATCAAAGTCGATAGATATAAGGCGTTTTCTGGTTCTGTTTTCTGGTTCTATTTAATTTTGTTACCGGTATACACCGGTAAATTTGAACTATTTGACGTACCGTCACCGAACGAGCCAAATCCATTATAGCCCCAGGCCCAGACTGTTCCGTCTGGCTTTATCGCCAAACTATGCATATAACCTCCCGATATTTCCACTACTTCTTCCAAGCCTTGCACCTGCACCGGTTCGATTCGGTCTATTTGAGTTCCATCCCCTAACTGCCCGTCAAAATTATCGCCCCAGGCCCAAATTGTCCCATCTTCTTTCCAAGCCATACTATGAAAACATCCTACTGAAATTGCTGCTACCCCTTCCAAATTCTGCACCTGCACCGGTTCTGTGCGATCTATTTGTGTCCCATCCCCTAACTGCCCGTAATAATTATAGCCCCAGGCCCAAATAGTCCCATCTTCTTTCAAAGCTATACTATGATAAATATTGGTGGAAATCGCCACTACCCCTTCCAAACCTTGCACCTGCACCGGTTCTGTCGAGAGCGTCGTCGTTCCGTTCCCTAATTGTCCGTGTTCGTTATCTCCCCACGCCCAAACTGTTCCGTCTTTCTTCAGTACCAGATTATAATCTTTTCCCGCCGCTATTGCTGTAACCTGCTGTAAACCTTGCACCTGTACAGGTTCTGTTATTGGTATCCATGTTTTATTTTCTGCTGAGTAGTCACGCTTAGCCCCCCACTCCCAGACTGTCCCGTCTTCTTTTAGTGCCAAGCTATAACTATTTCCTGCCGATATTGCTGCTACCCCTTCTAAACCCTTTACCTGTATCGGTTCGTATCTATTTATTGTCGTTCCATCACCTAACTCACCGAAACCATTAGCTCCCCATGCCCAGACTGTTCCGGTTCTTTTTAGTGCCAGAATATGAATATCTCCTACCGATATCCCTCCTATTCCTTCCAAACCTTTTGCCTGTACCGGTTTGTATCTATTTACTGTCGTCCCGTCCCCTAGCTGTCCATAGCCGTTAAATCCTGAAGCCCAGACTGTCCCATTTTCTTTCAATAGTACACTAATATTTCTCCCCGCCTCCAGCTTAGCCTGTGTTTTAAAAAGTGCTTTTTCGTAACGGGAAAGTACTTCTGCCGCTGTTAAAGCTCTGTTAAAAATACTTACTTCATCAATCATCCCCTTGAAGAAATCACCTTGGGGATCTCCCCCAATCCTCAGCGGTTCTGCGTGCACATTAATCTTGCCGCTTATGGCAAGGGAATTTACCTGTGTTCCGTTAACATAAATTCTCAGCCTCGTTCCGTCGTATGTACCAACCACATAAGTCCAAGTGCCTATGGGTACAGAATCCGCTGGAGAATAAACTGTTCTGTTTACAGTCCCCATTTTGATAGAAAAGCCTACATTATTTTTATCTCCGCGGAATAAGCTATAGTCTGTATTCGGATGATATGATTTCGAAACTATTCTTTGCCAAACTGTGTTACTGGCCGGATTTACCCATGCTTCTATTGTTAAAGCTGTATTAGGACTAAGAAGGGCGTCATGTGGTATTTCCACATAATCATCTATTCCGTCAAAGCTTAAAGCAGAACCTTTTTTACCATCAACCCAAGTTGCTCCAATTATTGTGCCATTGTTTCCGTTACCGCTGGAATCCTCCGCTAACATGCCTTTCTCTTCATTAAAATACCATTCCCCTACCGCTGCCGCAGAAGTAGTACTAGTAATACCCGCTAAAGTCACTAACGGCATACACTGCAATAACATAGCAATAAACATTATTATTACAATTGGTTTGCTTTTTCTTTTTTTTCCCCAATCCATTTGTATTACCTCCCAGATCATTTTTTTATTTTACTGTTTGGCAATTCCCACCTTGGTGTATTTTCCCATCACCTCCTACAATAGCACCTAGTGCCATTTCACTTCCTTAATTATACACTGAAATATTTGTTATTTCAACCAAATTTTAGTAAATAAATATGGCATAAAAAAGGGAGAGTGCATACTCTCCTTTTTTATTACCACCTATTTCCGCCGCCAAAGCTTTTGTTTCCTCTTCCGTTACCGCCTCTATTTCCTCTTTGCTGCTTTTTTGCTGCTCGACAAGCAGGACATCTCTGCGGCTCGTTTTCAAAACCTTTTTCCTTGTAAAATTCCTGTTCGCTTTCAGTAAAAACAAAAGTTGCATTGCAATCCTTGCATGTAATAGTTTTATCTGCCATATTTATACACCTCCCATCTTCTCTTTTGTGTAATCTTGCTATAATCCAAAGGACATCACTTACCAGCAGCAGTGCTCATGGTATAAGGCTGATCCTCACTGACAGGAATTTTTTTGGATATGAGCTTCTGTATATTCCGCAAATATCCTTTTTCTTCATTATCACAAAAAGACAATGCCGTTCCCCCCATTCCCGCTCTTCCTGTTCTGCCTATCCGATGAACATAAGTTTCAGGCATATTCGGCATATCAAAATTGATTACATAGGACAATTCCTGCACATCGATTCCTCTAGCCGCTATGTCCGTTGCTACAAGCACTCTTGTACGTTTTAACTTGAAATTATTCAAGGCAAGCTGTCGAGCCGTCTGCGATTTATCACCATGGATGGCCTGAGCCGTTATCCTTACTTTGGCCAGATCTCTGGCCACCTTATCCGCTCCATGCTTTGTCCGCGTAAAGACCAGAGCAGAATCGATGGTTCCTTTTTTCAACAGCTCTATCAGCAAGGATTTTTTATTTTTCCGATCAACGAAATAAACTGTTTGCTTAATCGTATCCACTGTAGACGAAACTGGAGTCACTGCAACCTTCACCGGATCCGTTAAAACGGCATCTACCATCTTGGTAATTTCCTGCGGCATCGTTGCCGAAAACAACAGTGTTTGTCTGGTAGCCGGCAATTGGGCGATAATTCTTTTCACATCGGGCCAAAATCCCATATCAAGCATACGATCTGCCTCATCAAGTACAAACTGCTTAATGTGGTTCAACTTGACGTATCTCTGGTTCAGCAGGTCAAGCAGCCGACCCGGGGTTGCGATAAGAATATCCACTCCCGCTTTTAAGGCGTTGGTTTGGTTAACTTGCGATACCCCACCAAAAATCACGGTGTGTTTAATTCCCGTGTGTCTTCCGTAAGCAGCAAAGCTCTCGCCAATCTGAATTGCCAGTTCCCGCGTGGGAGTCATGATCAAAGCCTTAATTGTACGTGACCCTTTTTCATTTTTCTGTTCATTACAGAGCATCTGCAATAAAGGAATCGCGAACGCCGCTGTCTTTCCTGTACCGGTTTGCGCACACCCAAGCAGATCCTTTCCCTCAAGTATAACCGGTATCGCCTTTTCCTGTATGGGAGTAGGCATGGTATATCCCTCTGTGCTTAAAGCCTTCAGGATAGGGGTAATGATGTTTAGTTTTTCAAATTTCACTTATTCTTCTCCTTCGTTATTATATCCTTTTTTCGCCGTATAAACATAAAAAGAGCGAGCCACTCATAATTAATTGAGTTTCCCGCTCTATAATTCCGAAATTCTGCATACTAAGATCGGAGTCAGGCCGTTGAAAAAACAATATTACTTTTACATAATATCATATCTCAAGAAATATAGCAACATCTATTATTTTTTGACCCTGTCTAAAGCCTTCAACCTTAATTGAAAAGTTAAATTC
>DHPU01000039.1:2625-2892 GCA_002407935.1 Peptococcaceae bacterium UBA5356 | reverse complement strand
ACGGCAAAACTGCGTACCTGTTCCAGCTTACTGCTGTCATAAACAAAGTAATTGTATATCACATTGTCATACAAGCCTTTAAAATGCTCCTGGGTAATCTGTAAAGACTTATATACCCCTTCCTTAATGGCAATACTGGGCACCACGATAATAAACTTGGAAAAACCATAATTTTTATGTAACTCAAAAATCGTGCGGAGATAGACATAAGTTTTCCCCGTCCCGGTTTCCATTTCCACATCAAAATCATATTGTCCGGGCTTTAAG
>DHPU01000039.1:846-2452 GCA_002407935.1 Peptococcaceae bacterium UBA5356 | reverse complement strand
TCTTCAACAAGTTCCAGCCGATTGCCGATACCGTGCGTACTGTCAAATAACCCCATCTGTCCCGCATAAGCCGAGACGGTAAAGTTAGACTGCAGCGGTGTTTGCCCTCTGAAGATATCCACGACAGAAGCGACTGCCTGTTTCTGATATTCTAAATCTCCATCAAAATGTAATTTCATTTAGCAAACACCCCCTAAAGCGTAATAAATTCGGCAATGCCGCCGCATTTAAGGATTTCTTTGATATTGGTTTTATTGCTGTCTGTTTTAAAACCGTTATCCTTAAAGACCACTCTGGTAGATTCCGGTGCTAACTTCTTCACCAGCTCTAAAATACCGTGAGCAATGTCCGTCGTTATCTCGTGATCAAGGCAGATAATCAGCATCCCAAAACCGATCGAATATACCTTTTTATTGGCAATCATATGCTCATCCACCGGATAAGTAAGGTCAAGCCCTAATTTAAGCATAATCTCATAAACGACATCCGGTTCTGTCCGATCCGCTACATAATTATCTACATAGTCAGCTAAACTGCTTTCTAAATTCTTATAATCCGGCTGCCATTTGCGAATATTGGAGCTATCCAATTTCAGCACCTTGAAGCCGATATCAAGATTTTGTGCCTCTATGCCCTTTTCTTCTTTAATCTTTTCCCCTGCCCTGCGGATACGTTCTTTGCCTATTTCGCAAATATTTTTGTAACCGGCTTTGTAGGCCTCAGACTTTTCGTCAGTAGGCTCAGGCAGTTGCGCCATGATGAACTTGCGGTTGCCACCGTCTTCGGCATTCAGCTGCATAACAGCATGAGCGGTGGTAGCAGAGCCAGAGAAGAAGTCAAGGATGATCGCATCATTCTGTACATTAGCTAAATTTATTACTTTTTCAATTAACTCAACAGGTTTAGGATAATCAAAAATTTTATCGTTAAAAAGATCCTTTATAAGACTAGCACCTGACGAAGAACCGATATTATCAATCCATGTCGTATATAGTTTGGTATTTTGTGTTTTATCTTTTGGTTCAAATATTTTTTCATAAGCAATCCATTTGCCATCCTTCTTTTTAAATTCAACCCTTCCGTCTTTAATTTCATCTGCCATTTTTGTTTTTGACCAACGCCAACATCCTTCTTCTGTATCACTTAGCATTGGATAAAGTTCATTTCCATCAGGATCAATAATAGGGAAAAATAAATTTGGTCTATCACTACGTTTACTGTTTTCTCCCCATTTTCTTAATAGCTGGGTTTTATATTTTTGTTTTCTTATTTCATCATAAAATGGATATATATCATCTTCTTTTTGCTCTTTTCCCGAAATAAAATGATCAGCATTTTTTGCAAAACACAAAATATATTCATGCACAACTGCAAAATATTTACTATCTTGTCTACCTCCACTTCCTTTACGGTTAAAAGTACAAACAAAATTACCCTCCCCAAACACCTCATTACATATCTTCTTCAAATTATCCACTTCATTATCATCAATGCTAATAAAAATAACCCCATCATCAGTCAATAAATTCCGTGCCAGTCTCAAACGAGGATACATCATATTCAGCCAGTCGGTGTGGTATCTGCCGCTGGTTTCGCTGTTACTGCT
>DHPU01000039.1:0-674 GCA_002407935.1 Peptococcaceae bacterium UBA5356 | reverse complement strand
CTGTCCGTAAAATTATCCGGATAAACAAAATCTTTTCCGGTGTTATACGGCGGATCGATATAAATCATCTTTACCTTGGAATGATAGCTTTTTTGCAATAGCTTCAATACCTCTAGGTTATCGCCTTCAATATAAAGGTTTTGGGTGGTATCCCAGTCCTTGCTTTCTTCCTTGCAGGGACGCAAGGTTCCCAGTGACGGCGTTTGTGAAAGGCGAAGTGCCTTGGCTTTCCCGTTCCAGGTAAAGTTGTATCTTTCATTACTTGTTTCTATGTAGTCACCCAATACTTGCTGCAACTTTTCAAAGTCAATTTTCCCTTCCGTAAAAACCTCGGGAAAAAGCTGACGCATTTTCTCTTTGTTTTCTTCGGCAATATCCGGTGTTTTCCCGTTGAGATTGGTTTCGATCATTCCGCAAATCCTCCCATCAGATTCCTTTTTTCTTGCTCCAGTTGCTTAATCGCAATATTCAGCTCCATCTTGCGATTGAACTGGGTTTCTTTTTTTTATCTCGCTCTTAAGGCGGTTGTTTCCTGTTCAAGCGTTTCCAGATCCGAGGACAGCTGTCTGGCTTCTTCACCTGACAATGCAACTGTAGATTAGTAAATTTTTTCTATTCCCGTTACACTCACAGGCTACATTTTATACCACCCTTCCTTGCCCGTACTTAACCAA
>DHPU01000081.1:6516-26030 GCA_002407935.1 Peptococcaceae bacterium UBA5356 | reverse complement strand
CCGTCGCAGCATCCCACGCTAAGGCGATGCTTGTCCCGGTTATTTCTGTGTTTCTTAAATTGCAAGGTGCTGTCGGTGCCGTGGTATCTTTATTATATTGTTTATTTATAATTAGGGTCTTGCTGGGTTGGGAAAGATTGCCGGCCGCATCATAGGCCTTGATATAAACCGCATAGGTCGTACGGGGAGAAAGTCCGCTCATCAAATAAGAGGTCTTTGTTGTGGTAGCTATTTTTTCTCCATTCCGGTATATTTCATAACCGGCTACCCCTTCATTGTCCTTTGCCGCATCCCAGTTAAAAACTACCAGACTGCCTAGTTTAAAATACCTGAGGTTTCCAGGTGTTGTCGGTGCTTCGTTGTCTTTTTCTATCGTCGCTGTTTCAAATAAATTACTTGTTTCCGATACGTTCCCGGCGGCATCAAAAGCCTTAATGGAAAAGCGATATGTCGTTAAAGGCTCCAGTCCAACCATCGTAAAAGCTGTACCCGTTACCTTCTCTACTAAGGTGTTTCCCTGATAAACCTCATATCCGGTTACGCCGACATTATCCGTCGCGGCATCCCACGCTAAGGTTATGCTTGTCCCGGTTATTTCTGTGCTTCTTAAATTAAGAGGAGCAGTCGGTGCTTCGGTATCTTGATAATATTGTTTATTTATAATCACGGGCTTGCTTGGTTCAGAAAGATTTCCGGCCGCATCATAGGCCTTGATATAAACTGCATAACCTGTCTGGGAAGAAAATCCGCTCAACAAAGAGTATGTTCTTGTTGTGGTAACTATTTTTTCTCCATTCCGGTATATTTCGTAGCCGGCTACCCCTTCATTGTCTGTGGCCGTACCCCAGTAAAACAATGCTACGCTGCCTATTTTTATATGCCAAATGTTTTGCGGTGCTGTCGGTGCTTGCAGATCATCTGCATAAACCGGAGTTGTCCAGACTAAGCACTGCATGACCAGCAGCATTAATATTAACGCAATTATGACAATTAATTTATCGTCTGTTCTTATTCTGTTATACATTTACCTACCTCCGAAACCATTTTTGTCTATTATTTTGTGTCTTTATGTTTTGTTCCCTTTATTATACACAATTTAGTTTAATTATAACATCTTATCCTATTATTTTAAATAGGATTTTTGCATTTTTTTGTTAATATTATGCTACAAATTTATAAATATTTCCATCATCCCAACAACCGTGCCACTTGAGCTACTAAAAAACAAAGCAGTATCCCGCAAACAGTAGGAACCAAAAAGGCAACGAGCGGCCACTTCATACTTTGCGTTTCTTGCCGGATCGTCAGCAGCGTTGTCCCGCAGGGAAAATGGTTCAACATAAAAAGCATTGTGCATACGGCCGTCACCCAGGTCCAGCCATTTTGCACAAAGAGATCTCGCAAGGCCGCCAGACTATTAAGTTCTAGGATTGATCCCGCACCGGAATAACTCATAATCAGAATCGGTATCACTATTTCATTGGCCGGTATCCCGAGCAAAAAGGCCATCAAAATAAAACCGTCCATCCCCAGCAAACGTCCCAACGGATCCAAAAAAACGGCACACTGGTTTAAAACGCTCACTCCACCAACGGTAGTATTGGCAAACAACCAAATCAACGCACCTGCCGGAGCGGCGATCAGTACTGCTCTGCCCAAGACAAATAAAGTGCGGTCGAAAATAGAACGGATAATAATCCGCCCTACCTGTGGTTTCCGATAGGGAGGCAATTCCAAAGTAAAAGTTGATGGCAGCCCTTGCAAAATCGTTTTCGACAAAAATCTCGAAACGCCCAGCGTAAGTACCACACCTAACACAATTACCGCCAAGATACTTAAAGCGGCCCATACTGCTTGTAAAGGTCCCTGCCCAGCAACAAGAAAAATCGTCGTTAAGGCGATCAATGTTGGAAAGCGCCCATTACAAGGGACAAAGTTATTCGTAATTGTGGCAATCAAGCGTTCGCGGGGCGAATCAATAATCCTGCAGGCAATTACCCCTGCCGCATTGCAGCCAAAACCCATACACATGGTCAACGCCTGTTTGCCGTGAGCACATGCCCTTTTGAAAAAATTATCCAGATTAAAAGCCACCCGAGGTAAATACCCCAAGTCCTCCAGCAGGGTAAATAGCGGAAAAAAAATGGCCATCGGCGGCAACATTACCGAAACAACCCAGGCTAAGGTTCGGTACATGCCCAGTACAACCATCCCGTGCAGCCATTCCGGCGCACCCCCGGCCAAAAACAGGGCTGAAACCTGCCCCTCCAACCAGAAAAAACCGGCGGCTAATAGTTGTGAAGGATAATTTGCCCCTTGAATCGTGAGCCAAAAGATGCCGCCCAGCAACAGCAACATAAGCGGAATTCCCCAGCGTTTAGAGGTAACAATATTATCAACCTGTCGGTCAAACTGCTGATAATCGTTTCTGGCAAAAATTAAGGTTTGTTGCCCAATCAACTCCGCTTTCTTAATTATTGCAGAAACGATCCTGTCCTTCAGCTCATTGACTCCTATTCCCTTCTCCTCTAAAACCGTTTTCACCTTAACCAAGCTATTCAGCAGCTCACTATCTCCCCTCCTAAAATTATCCTGGGGAAACATTCCTAGTTTACTTGATTTACTTAGTTTGCTTGATTCACTTGGTTTACTTGATTTGCTTGGCTCGCAAAGTTCACTTTGTTCACTTAGGGTCTGTAGAAGATCGTCATGACCCTCCAGCAACCGTAAGGATACCCACCGGGAATTAAACCGACTATCTATGTGCGCCCGTACAAGCGGTTCTAATTTTTCGATACTCTTCTCAATCTGCTCATCATACCGTATTAGTCTGGACACTTGACTACACATTTGACTAGCCCTTTTTCCCTGCTGACAAGGGCCTCCCCGCAAAACGGCTTGCCTGATTGCTTCCTTCAGTTTAGCTAACCCCTCCCCGTCTCGGGCATTTGTCCCCACCACGGGAACACCCAATAAATCAGCAAGCTTCTGCAAATCCACCTTTATTTTTTTCCGCCCCGCTTCATCCATTAAATTAACGCAGATTACCACGTTCTGCGTAATCTCCAGTATTTGCAAGGCGAGGTTGAGATTCCTTTCCAGACAAGTTGCATCAACCACGACCACCGTCACGGCAGGTTGACCAAAGCAAATAAAATTGCGGGCGACTTCTTCCTCAACCGAATTAGCGAGTAAAGAATATGTACCCGGTAAATCAACCAGAATATACCGTTTGCCTTGATATGCAAAGCTTCCCCGGGCATTTGTGACTGTTTTGCCCGGCCAATTGCCCGTATGCTGCCGCAAACCGGTAAGCTGGTTAAAAACGGTGCTTTTCCCCGTATTGGGATTTCCCGCTAAGGCAATAACCAAATCAGCAGATCCGGTAGATTGATGTGTTAACCCCACTTTTCATCTCCCCTTAGACAAGTTCTACCAGGATATTTGCCGCCTCTTCCGAACGAAGGGCAATCACCGCTCCCCTGATTTGATAAGCTACCGGGTCACCAGAGGGGCTTTGACGAAGTGCCTCAACCACCGTATCACTGATTAAGCCTAAATCTAACATTCTTCTCCGGCTATGATCCTTAGCCATTAACCTCTTAACCCGACCCATGCTGCCAATAGGCAACCGATCTAAAGGAATATAACAATTGCTCATCGTCCTCAATCCCTTCCCTCAGGCTTAATATCCTTAATATTATATGAACAGAGCAAAAACAGTGTTACAAAACCTTCATTAACAAGAAAACTAAACTAATTAATTAAAGAAGCTTGCACAGAATATCATTTTATTTCATACACTAAAACAAACAGAGTGAATACACACTCAATTAAAGTATAAAAGGAGGTTTTATTATGGCAGAAGTTGCAAAGCCAGATCCCGGCTGTGGTTTTGGTTATGGTGGTTTTGGTTATGGCCCACGTCGCGGGTTTTCTACCTTATTCTTAATAATTCTGATTCTCTTGTTATTCCCGGGCTTCTTTGGTGGCTGTTATTAAACTAAGTCATTATTTAAGGAGTGCCCCGAAGCTTTTGCTTTCGGGCACTCCTCTTTTCACTAAACCACTAAATATTATATAAAGGAATCACCTTTCAAGGACATCTTTCATAAAATACAGCAAGTCGAAAATTCCCTAATGTCTTAAAAAACGCATTATTTAAGGAGGAAAATTATGATGTTTGAGTATACTTCTAAACCTGAAGGCTCCTGTCCTGGTTACGGCCCCGGCCCTTGTCCTGTGGGCCCCGGCTATGATGGTTATGGTCCATACGGCCCTGGTTTTGGACCATATGGACCAGGTTCTTACCCAGGATACGGCCCCGGTCCCTGCCCTGGTTATGGACCTGGAGCTTGTCCGGGTTCCCCCGGTTCTTGCCCTGGTGCCTGCCCCGGTTTTGGCTTTAAAAAAGGTGAAACAAAAGATATGGCTCAATATGGAGCCGGCTATGGTTTCGGCTATGGATCGCGTAGAGGTTTCTCCATCTTTTTCCTAGTCATCCTACTCCTCTTGTTATTCCCTGGTTTCTTTGGTGGAGGTTGCTTTTAGGAGACACAATCATCGCCAGTACACGAATGTACTGGCGATGATGTTTTACTCTCGCCTAACAAGGAACCGTCTTCATCCTGTTTGGCCATATCACCGGTATAGAGCCAGCCATCTATTATTTTAATCTGCCAATTAAAGCCGGAAACCAAGATGCATCAAACGCCCCGGTACGGGCATCAGTCAACGCTTCGGCCTGCTTTCTTTTTTTATGCCCGCTTCACCAGTTATATTTTCCTGCACATATTGTAAAGTCAGCGGCTGTCTTTACAAATAATACTCACTAATCTTGGCCTTATCCAGCAGTCCTTCAAATTATCAATTGCTTACTGCCTTTACAGACGTCTGAAAAAAGAAAAAGTTCCTTTGTCACTTGTCACTATTGTGTGGATTGTTCATATAATATAGTCAAGAGCTTTCCCGCTTCCGAAGCGTAAATCATCTTGAAAGAGAGGTTCGTGTCATGCCTAATTCTTGTTTAAACACTCCCTACCCCGGTTACCCCTTCACAACCTACAAATATTATCCCACCTATCCGTTTGTCGCCCAGTATGCCTATCCGGAGGCCTTGAAACTAATTGCCGAATCAGTTGGCGATGAGCGAGAAGACGAACTTTTTTATGATTGTCTGCTGAGTATAGCCCCCGCGGCGCAAAGGGAAATTATTAGTTCCATCAGAGATGACGAAAGAAAGCACGTCAAAATGTTCCGTCAGCTTTACTGGGAATTAACAGGCCAAGACCTTCCGCCGACACAGGAGCCCACCTTTGAACGTCCCCAAAGTTACTGCGAGGGTATTAGCAAAGCAATCTTTGGCGAATTATCCGCCGTGGAAAGGTACCGAAAAATTCTCTATGGTTTAACCTTTTTACCCTACCGAAATATGCTTACGGAAATATACACCGATGAATTAAAACATGCTACAAAATGGAATTACCTCTTTGCCTTAAATTGTTCTTGCCAAAAAAGAGACTAGGCATATTAGCCCAGTCTCTTTTTAATTATTTCTCCCCTTTTTCACTTCTTCCCTTAATTTTTCTTTCATATTTAACTCAGGGTCCTCCCAAACCTTTTCCAGCAACCACTGTAAGGTTTGTCCCAATTCTATCCCCGGCTCCATACCCCACGCCATTAAATCATGACCATTAACAGCTAAATCCTTCACTGTTAATGGTTGTTTTTCATTTAAAATCTTTTCGATCTTCGTTTGCAAATGAAGAACTCCACTAAAATCATGGGGCGGTTTACTCGCCAAAATATCGGCAATTTGCAAAGCAAAAAGACTATTCAGGTTTTCCGGTTCTACTCGATTAATTAATTTTTTAAGGCTTTTCTCATTTAAACGCTCCAGCCGCGACATATGTTCACGCACTAAGATGCACACCTTATGAAGGGTGGTCTGATCAAATTTCAATCTTTGCAATATCTCCCGTGTCATTCTTTCTCCTACCAAATGATGCCCATAAAAATGTCCCCGTCCCTTTTCATCCAGACTAAAGGTCACCGGCTTCGCGATATCATGGCACAAAGCCGCTAGACGCAGCACCGGATCATTAGGCACATTCTCAATTACTGCTAAAGTATGCGCATAAACAGCTTTATCATGATGAACACTTCTTTGATCAAAACCGATTCCTTGCTCAATTTCCGGTATGATGTATTTCATTAACCCCAAACTGCTTAATTGACCAATGAACGCCGGTTGCTCAGAGGTGAGGATTTTCATTAATTCATCCCTGATTCTTTCTTTACTGATTTTCTCCAGCAGTTGGCTCTTTAAAATGATACTTTGGGCTGTCTCCGTTTCAATTTCATAGCCTAACCGGCTGGCAAAACGAACTGCCCTCAGCATCCTAAGCGCATCCTCCTGAAAACGCTCCTCAGGCTTACCGACCGCTCGAATAATCTTTCTCTGCAGATCGCCGGTTCCATCAAAAGGATCAATCACCCCAGCCTGGCGATTATAGGCCATGGCATTAATCGTAAAATCTCTCCGCCGTAAATCTTCCTCCAGCGAAACCGTAAACGTAACCTGAGCAGGCCTGCGTGCATCTGCGTATTCACCATCAATCCGGTAGGTCGTTACCTCATAATGCTTCCGTCCGTCCAGCACTACGGTCACCGTCCCATGCTTTAAACCGGTGGCAATCGTTTGCGGAAATAGTTGCTGCATTTGTTCCGGTCGGGCAGAAGTGGCAATATCCCAATCCTGTGGGGTACTGCCCAAGCACAAATCACGAACACACCCTCCCACCAGGTATGCCTCAAAGCCATGAGTCTGGAGTATTTCGATGATTTTTCCCGCACCCGCATCTATTTTCACCCTAAACACCTACCTGCCATTCTGTTGTTTTACAATTCATTAAGCTTCATATAGCGAGAAAACCGCATGTTTTAAAGCCGCACAATACCTTGGCTAGTTTGCTGCTTGGGGTAAACCCTCTCGGGGGCACAGCCTTCCAAGAGGACAACTGGTACAACTCGGTACCTTCATACAATATCGTTTAGCGTGCTCGACCAGCAGAGCGTGAAATTCATTGTAAATGGACAAATCCCCGGGAATATTCTGCTCAATGATTATGCGCAATTCATCATACGCCTCAGGTAAAGTATACCCAAGTCTGCCCAAAATCCGTTTCGTATAGGCATCAATCACAAAAAACGGTTTATGCAGCGCATAAACAAGGATCGAATCTGCTGTTTCCCGGCCAATTCCCTTGAGTGCCAGCAATTCCGCCCGTAATTCCTCGCCGGCTTTCCGGCGCACCTTTTCCACATCATATGAGTATTGGGCATACCACTCCGTTAATGTTTTAAGTCTGCTGGCTTTCTGATTATAGTAGCCACTGGAACGAATTAACTGGGCAAGCTCCCCTAGGGGCGCCGCAGCAATATATTGCGGTGACAGTTTCTCCCCCAGATTGGCGATAGCCTTTTCAACATTAGCCCAGGTGGTATTTTGCGTCAAGATAGCCCCCACCATCATCTCAAAAGGGGTTTTAGCCGGCCACCAGTAGCGTGGTCCGTATGCTTCCCCCAGGAAATTATACACCGTCATTAAAGCTAAGTTGGCTTCCATTAAAACACGTTCCTCCAAAAAATATGTACTGTACTTTCATAAATTTAGTATATCATTTTAACCAAACAGAAACTATCGATTCAGTTTTTCCCAACACAAATAACCCTCATCACATTATTATTAAGGCAATGAGGGTATTTTAACACCATAATAATTTAAAAATAGTCCAACCCCTATTCAAACAGCCAGATAAAACAAAAAACCCAGATAATGTGCAATGCTTCCACCTAACACAAAAAGGTGCCAAATACCATGATTGAAAGGGATTTTCCTGCAAATATAAAAGATAATCCCCAGCGTATAAAGGATTCCCCCTGCTAATAACCAAGTGAAAAGTCCGGCAGGAATCAGCTGTAACATCGGCTTAACCGCAATGATAATCAGCCAGCCCATCAAGACATATAATACCGTGGAAATGATTTTGGTTTTCTCAAGGCTGATAATATTGAGCACAATTCCCAACAGAGCTAAGCCCCAGATTACCCCGAAAATTGTCCATCCCCAGGTTCCTCTCATGGCCACTAAAGTAATCGGGGTATAACTTCCCGCAATAAGCAAATAGATCGAGACATGGTCAAAAACCCGGAACACTTTTTTCGCTTTTTCAATCAAAATACTATGATACAGGGTGGACGATAAATATAAAAAAAATAAAGTAAAGCCATAAACACTAAAGCTTACGATCCCCCACACATCACCTTTTAATCCGGCAAAATAAACAAGTACCACTAAAGCAGCTATGCTCAGTAAGGCTCCAATGCCATGACTGATACTGTTAAAAAGCTCTTCCTTGAGCGTATACCGACTTACTAATGATGTCGCTTTTTCCATTTATTCCGCACCTCAACTTGAAAATTTAACTACCGTACCTATATTATACGCTAATTATAACCACTTTACACCTAAAAAGCGTATTTGTTTTAGAAAGAGGTCAACCCCTTATTTTACGCCTTCATCACCCGCATCGCGTTAAAAACAGCCAGCAGGGCTACGCCTACATCAGCGAAAACAGCCTCCCACATCGTGGCAATTCCCGCAGCCCCTAAAATAAGTACTACTCCTTTTACCGTAAGGGCAAGGATAATATTCTGCCACACGATTTGCTGGGTTCTTCCGGCAACTTGCATCGCCGTAACTAATTTGGACGGTTCATCAGTCATAATGACTACATCAGCTGCCTCAATAGCAGCATCAGATCCCAGTCCACCCATGGCCACCCCTACATCCGCCCTGGCTAAGCCAGGAGCATCATTAATCCCATCACCGATAAAAATTAAGCTCCCTTTCCCTTTGTTCTGATAAAGCTTTTCCATTTGCTCTACTTTTTCATGTGGTAAAAGCTCCGCATAAAATTGATCAACCTGCAGCTCCGCGGCAACCTGTGCCGCTGCTGCCTGGCTGTCTCCGGTAAGCATGACTAAATTACGTACGCCGAGCTTCTTCAAACCGCGCAAAGTCTCGATACTATCCTCCTTTAATTGGTCAGCAATCACCAGACAGCCGACATAGCGCTGCTCTACCGCCACATGAAGGGCCGTACCGGCACCGGCAGTTCCCGTCCCATACTTCACCATGTAAAAATCCTGGACAACCTCTTCCTCCATTAACTTGCTATTTCCTACTAAAATTGTCCTACCTTCCGAACATACTTTGACCCCCAACCCAGCCCTTTCTTCATACGACTGGATCTTGGCCCCTGTTCCTTCCCGACTGTTTTCTCCGTCTTTTCCCTGACCATAAGCAGTCAAAATGGATTGGGCAATTGGATGGGTGGAAAAACTTTCCGCGGTAGCTGCCCAAGCCAATACCTCTTCCGCCGTAAACCCGGTCGCCGGATAAATAGCCTGAACCTTAAAAACACCTTCGGTCATAGTTCCGGTTTTATCAAAAATGACGGTATCCACTTTGTTTAAAGCTTCTAAATAATTGCCTCCCTTAATCAAAATCCCCTTTTGGGAAGCCCCTCCTATACCGCCAAAAAAACTAAGCGGAATAGAAATTACTAAGGCACAAGGACAAGAAATTACGAGAAAAATCAATCCCCGGTACAACCAGGTGGAAAAAACCGCACCGGGGAGAAGCAAAGGTGGAAGAAAAGCCAAAGCCGCCGCAATGCCCACCACCGTCGGCGTGTAATAGCGGGCAAATTTCGTAATAAAGTTCTCGGTAGGCGCCTTTTTACTGCCGGCATTCTGTACTAAATCCAGGATCTTCGCCACCGTTGAGTCACCGTATTCTTTCAAAACTTCCACCACCAACAGACCGGAAGTATTAATAAAACCACTCAAAATCTCGTCTCCCACCCTTAATTCTCTGGAAATTGCTTCCCCCGTCAGAGCGGCAGTATCTACCAGGGAATTGCCCTCCACAATTCTGCCGTCCAGCGGAACCCTTTCCCCCGGTTTAATCACAATTAACTCACCCACTGTCACCTCTTCGGGACTTACCCGCACTATTTCGTCATTTTTCTTTATATTGGCATAATCGGGTCTGATCGATAACAAGGCCTGAATTGAACGACGAGATCGGTTAACTGCCAAATCCTGAAAAGCCTCCCCCATCTGGTAAAAAAACATGACCGCTACCGCCTCAGGGTATTCCTTAATCGCCAAAGCTCCTACCGTGGCAATAGTCATCAGCATGTTTTCATCAAATAACTGCCCATGGAATATATTTCTTACTGCCTTATAGACAACCTCCCCACCGATTAGCACATAACTAAGGAGGAAGAAAAACAATTCCACTGGAGAAGGAAAATGTAAAATCAGGGCCAGCAAATAAAGGATTGCCCCGCTTCCCAAGCGGAAAAATTCAGCCTTTTCCCCCGAATTTACTCCTGATTTAGGTTCTCTCTTTGCCCCTAACTTTGCTCTATCAGTTGTTCCATCGGTTATTCCTTCCATCTTGGCGGCACAATTAGCACACCCGAGCCCTTCTAAAAAATAAGTTGTTTTTCTCCTCTCCTCTTCCATCCGGTGCTCCTCCTCCTCCTGTCGTTTTCAGTGAGCTATCAGACTACCGATGCCTGATATGAGCCAAGCCTTGAGTAAACAGCTTAATAATATGCTCATCGTCCAACGAATAATACACCATTTTCCCTTCCCGACGATATTTTACCAGGCGAAGATTCCGCAAAACCCGCAACTGGTGAGAAACAAGGGACTGTGACATCCCGACCACTTCGGCTAAATCACAGACACACATCTCCTCCTGCGACAGGGCATGCAACAGCTTAATTCTGGTTCCGTCTCCCAAAGCCTTAAAAATATCCTCCAAGCCGAGAACTTCTTCCGTATTAAGACTGTTCTCCTTCACCCTGACCACTTTTTCCGGATGAATACACTCTACCTCGCATTTATCCATAAAATCACTCATCTTAACTCCCCCATTTAAACTCCAGTTGAATTTCTACTCCACCCTTTATTCGTCCTTATATATGAACATGTATTCATATGTTTCTTTCATTTTATCATACCTCTTAGTCTATGTAAACGGTGATTAAACCTCCCCTGTAAACTAAAACCCCCACCTAAAAAAGATGGGGGTTTTAGTCATATTGGATTAAGACGTACGGTAATTGGTAAATTGCAGTTCCAGTCCAAAGTCTTGTTCTTTGACGGACTGAATAACCTTTTGCAAGTCGTCTCTTTCTTTCCCGCTTACCCGCACCTGGTCGTCCTGAATCTGCGCCTGGACTTTTAGCTTCAACTTTTTAATAGCCGCCACAATTTCCCGTGCTTTTTCGGTGGAAATTCCTTTTTTAATGGTAATTATCTGCCTGACTGTTCCGCCGGAGGCCGCTTCGATTTTTCCATAATCGAGAAATTTCAAAGACACCCCGCGTTTTATGAGCTTGCTTTGCAGGATATCAATTACGCTTTTCAATTTAAACTCATCATCGGCAATTATTTTGATTTCATCGTCTTTGGCCAATTCTACCTCAGCCTTACTTCCTTTAAAATCAAAACGCTGACTGATTTCCTTCACTGTTTGATTTACTGCGTTGTCTACCTCCTGCAATGCCACCTCCGAAACAATATCAAAAGAATTCTCTTTAGCCAATTAAACTCCTCCTTCGCCGGTTCTCTGACTACCTTTTTTATGTCCTTTTTTTATGCAATAACAATGATTGCAATTATTCCTGAATTAATTTTTCAGCTTCATCTTTAACTTCTTGAAATACATCACTAATTAGTTTTTCCTGAACCAGCTTTTCGCAATAAATCCAATCAATTTTTTGATAGTGCGCAGCCAATAAATAAATCGCCCATTCCTTACTCGCCAAATCCCCCCAAAATTTCGCTGCCGACACTCTATCTAAGATGATATCCTCAATTCCTAATACATAAAGCTGATAATCCTGAAAAACTAAGGGTTGTAATCGAGCATAATCGCCATCCAAAGGTGGTTTAGGGAATTCTATAATAATATCAGTGTCCGGATAAGTCCAGACCCCGCCATTATTGCTAAACCCTAAATCTCGAAGCACTGATGCATATTCAGTAATACCATCAGCAATCAAATCAATATCCAGAGTAGCGTATTTCCCCATTGTCCAAAGTTCAACAGCAAACCCTCCTACAATAACAGGCGTTATCTTATACTTTTTTAAAGCCTCAGTTAATACGGCTACTACCCCTATACGACGCTGGACATTATCCGGTAAAGGTATAATGTTTTTCAGTTTTTCTTTTAATTCTCTTAGTCCTTCCATTTAATTTTTAATCCTTTCTCCGGATCATAAAGAAAACGTCCCTCATGTTCAGCCTTTCTTATCGCTGCTATTACTGCATGCCCAATCGCTATAAATTCAGCCCTGCTTCTCGGTTTTGAACGTGGAGCTTTTGCTCTTTTACCGAGACAATTTTTTATGAACAATTCCTTGTTCGTCCGAATAAAATCATCAAATTTAAGTAAATCTCGCATACTCCTCTTCCCCCGTTTATTACTTTTCCTAATTATAACATACTATTCCTTTTTGACATAAAACACTTGTCTATAATTTAACAAAGAGCATCTAAACAAGATACAATGCGACTTTACATCTTAAATAATACACTAAAAGAATACCTAAGACCCCGCTTCACCGGCGGCATGCTGACCGGCGACATAACCGGACGACCAAGCCCATTGCAAATTATAGCCTCCACATTGTCCGTCGATATCCAGAATTTCCCCGGTGAAATACAATCCCGGCACGATTTTCGATTCCATTGTTTGGGGGTTGATTTCCGCCGTATCCACCCCTCCCGCCGTAACTTGTGCACTCTGCCAACCTTTAGTTCCACGCACCTTAAAGCGCCAATCAGTAAGGAGTGCGGCAATTTGCGCACATTCCTGCGTGCTAAGGCTGCCCGCCGGAACACGCAAATCAGTGATCCCGGCTTCCTTCAGTATAACACGGATCAGCCTCTTATTAAGCAGTCCTACCAGGCTGAACTCGACAGTTTTGCCCGGATTGTTTTTAAAACGAGTTTGTAAGAGCTTAGTCAACTCCTCTCGCGAGAAGGTGTCCAGCAGGTTAATTTTTACAAAGGGAGTCTCCTCCCGCTGCAAAAGCTCTCCGGCTTTTCTACTGATCTGTAAAACAGGCGGACCGGAAATCCCATAATTCGCAAAGAGAAGATCGCCCCTGTCCTGGGCGACAGTCCGCCCGTGCCGCAATAGTTCCACGGTTCCCACCAGCTTGACTCCTTGGATTTGCGCAAAAAAATCTCCCACCAACATCAATTGCACCAGACCGGGAAAAACGGGGGTCACCTTATGCCCCAATCCTTCCGCTAATTTATAGCCATTGCCGTCGGAACCGCTCGTCGGCATCGCCTTTCCGCCGGTGGCCAGAATAACCTTGTCCGCCGCTAAGACGTTTCCGTTGGCTATTTCAACACTAAAGCACCCTTTCGCTCCGTTTGGTTTCTTGATTTTTTGCACATAAGCATCACAAATAATCTGTACCCCTAATTCCTGGAGTTCGTACATTAGTACATCCAAAACGCTGGAAGCCTGATCCGACATCGGGAAAACCTTGCCTTGCTCCTCCACCTTATGGGCAATCCCCAGCTTTTCGAAAAAATTAATGGTTTCTTCCATCCCAAAACCAACCAACGCACCATAGACAAAGCGGGGGTTTGTTCCTTGATAACAAGCCGCCTCGGTATTAATATTTGTGAAATTACAGCGGCCATTTCCGGTAGCCAAGAGTTTTTTCCCGATCCGGGGGTTTCTCTCCAGCACGGTTACCGCAGCACCCTTCCTGCCGGCCGCAATCGCGGCCATCATCCCCGAAGCACCACCTCCCACCACAATCACCTGTAATTGTTGATTCTTCCTGCCGGTTCTGCCAGTACTCATTTCTTTTTACCCCTGCTTCAGTATTAATATTAACCTTACTCTTTATTTTACCAGTTTTTTGGGTTAGAGAAAACCCCTGCCAATGTTCACAAAAAGTTCACATATTTGTTGTTCTTCTGCCACAAATATCCTCTATACTTTAACCTTAGTATTTCTAAAAATAACCAAAGGGGATGAAAAAACTGCAAATACCTAAAATGCAAATACTTAAAAAGAAACGCTTGGTGATCATCATTGCTTGTGTAATAATCATTGCCACAGCAGGGTACATAACCACACACCGAAAAAGCAAAGCCAGCTCTGCTAACTTTCTTACGGCGGCCGTACAACGGGGTGCGATTGAAGATAGTATTGAAGGAAACGGTGCTCTCCAGCCAAGTGAACGCTACACCTTAAAAACCAAAGCAAGCGGTACTGTGGAAAAAATCCTTGTTACCGAAGGGACACAAGTAAAACAAGGGCAACCACTCTTAAATATCAAAAATAGCGAAGTAGAAATTCAGGCTAAACAAGCCGAACTGGAATGGCAAATAGCCCATAATGATTTAGTCTCTCTCAACAATCCCGCGGCCGAAACGGACTCCTCCATCCGCTCTGCTCAACTCAAGGTCGAGCAATACCAAATTACCTTAAAAGATAAACAAGAAGAAAAAGATAAATTAATTATCAAAGCTCCTTTTACCGGCACAATCCTAGAGACGGCAATCAAAGCAGGACAACGGGTGAGTAGCGGCACAACGGCGCTAACCATTGCTACAACGACTGAAATGGAAGTAGTCGCCCAGTTTTCCGCCAATGTGATTAACAGCCTTAGCCCAGGCATGGAAGCACGAATCTTTGTAACAGGTTTAGCAAAAACCTATCAAGGAAAAATGAAGGAAATTGCCTTTTCCGCACCCGTTGCCAATAACAGCGGCGGAAACAGCAGCGGAAACAGCGGTGGAAGCAGTTCGTCAGCAGGCACCTTTGCAACAATCATTACCGTAGAAGAACCCGATGAGGGTTTAAGACCGGGAATGCAAACCTATAATACGATCATTATCGCCTCTGATCAAGAACAGGATCTTTTCCTGTATCAACAAGCTTCCGGTTATCTGCGCTACACCCAATCGGAAAAAATTGAGACCGAAGTAAGCGGAACCGTGGCTGAAATATATCATCAGGCCGGGGACAAGGTTTTTCAAGGAGAACCCCTGCTTGCGATCAAAAATGAAGAAATCGACAGACAAATCAAAGAAACGGAGAATCAATTGGCCGATGCCGAAGAAAAATTACGCCAACTTCTTTCCCCTGAGGCCGAAACTATTCAACAGCAACAACTTAAGGTAGCCCAAAATCTGCAGAAAATGTATGTAAGTAAAGATCAATTAAACAGCCTCCATGTCACTGCCCCTATTGACGGTGTAGTAGTGAGCCTTTCCGTGATAACGGGGGATGAGCTTAGTGTCGGACAAGAGCTGGTTGTCATTAGCAATTTTACTAAGAATAACCTGGAAATTTCCGTGGACGAATTGGATGTTAATAAGCTCCAATTTGGCCAAGAGGCTGTGATAAGTATTGATGCCTTACCGGATGTTTCTTTAACAGGACGAGTGATCGGTATTGCTCAAGAGGGTACCACCAGTGATGGCGTAACAAAATACCCCGTTACGCTGGAAGTTGGTTATACGGAAGGAATTAAAGGCGGAATGACAGCTTCCGCCACCATCAAACTGCAGAAAAAGGAAAATGTGCTGCGTATTCCGGCCGAAGCCTTAATCACTAATAACAATCGGACTATGGTTCGCATCGTGGAAAACGGACAGCCCCAAATGCAGCCGATCAGAACAGGTCTGAATAACGGACGGTGGGTAGAAGTACTGGAAGGCCTGGAGGAAGGTCAACAAATCGTCCTTGCCGCCACATCCTCAACAGAACGGAATCAAACAAACATGACCAGAATACGGATGCCCGGCGGAGGCGGTGGAATGGGGATGCCTGGCGGAGGCGGTACGCCCGGCGGGACACGGAACCAAGGTAATTCAGGCAACTCCGGCGGTTACCGCCAACGTTCCACCAGAAGTAATTAAGAAATGTACTGTAACGCACTATAGAAAAATGTACTACAGAAAATAGAAAGGAGTACGGAGGATGCTCTTAGAAATAAAAGGTCTGCAAAAAGTCTATGCCACAGAAAATATCTCCGTTACAGCCTTAGACCGAGTCAACCTTTCCATTGAAAAAGGTGAATTTGCGGCGATTATGGGCCCTTCCGGTTCAGGAAAATCTACCCTCATGAATATTTTAGGCTGTTTGGATCGTCCTACCGCCGGACAATATATCTTAGCCGGCGAAGATATCAGCCATAAAAATGATAATGAGCTGGCAGAAATCCGCAACCAATATATCGGCTTTATTTTCCAAAGCTTTAACTTGCTGCCAAGGCTTACGGCCTTAGAAAATGTCTGTCTTCCTCTTGTCTACCGGGGAGTCTCCGCTAAACAACGTCTGGCTAAAGCGAAAGAGGCTTTGGCAGCCGTGGGTTTAGCAGACCGCATGCATCACCTGCCGGCCGAGCTTTCCGGTGGACAACAACAAAGAGCCGCCATCGCCCGTGTACTGGCAGGCAATCCGCCCCTGATTCTGGGCGATGAGCCAACCGGCAACTTAGATAGCCGCTCCGGCCAGGAAGTAATGGAATTATTCCAAAGCTTAAACAAACAGGGCATCACCATTATTCTCGTTACTCATGATGAACAAATTGCCCGGCAAACTAAAAGAATTATCCGCTTCCGGGACGGGATGAGGCAAAGTGATGAGCTCATCACACCTTCCCCTTCTCAGTCCTCAAAACAGTCTCCGGCAAGCGTAAAACACTATCATGCGGAAAAGGCGGTGAGCAAATGAGCTTTTGGGAAGTTTTTAGAATGGCGTCCACTTCTCTGCGCGGCAATAAACTACGTTCCTTTCTCACCGCCCTGGGTATTATCATTGGCGTCGGTGCGGTTATTGCCATGATTTCCATCGGGCAAGGGGCTTCTAAAGACATCTCCGACCGGATCTCCGGCATGGGCTCCAATCTAATTATTGTTTCACCACTAAGGGGTTCTTCTCTAAAGCCGAAGGATGCCACGGAGCTGCTCGAAAGAGTTCCGACGATTACTCACGCCGTACCCAGTGTTACCTTTAGTACCACCGCTAAATGGCAAAGTAATACCTACAGTACGTCCATCGAAGGCACTAATACCGATTTCCCTGCCGTCAGAAACATCAAGATCGCCAATGGACGTTTTTTTAACGAAGAGGAAAGCAAAAGCCGTACAAAAGTAGCCATTATCGGTCAAACAGTCGTGACCGAACTTTTTGGCGAAGGCAGCCGCCCCCTTGGCGAAAAAATCCTGATTAAAGGGCAATCTTTTACTGTCCTCGGAATTTTAGAGAAAAAAGGCTCCTCCATGGGCAGAGACAGCGATGATACCATCTTGATTCCGGTCACCGTAGCACAACGCCTCTCCGGTTCGCAACAAGTTGGCTCTCTTTATCTTAAAGCCAAAAGCGCCGAGGAAGCAAAGCTGGCCGTTGCCCAAATTACCGCGATCTATGACCAGAAATTCCGGCGGGAAAACTCGATGAGGGTTACCAGCCAAGATGAACTGCTCGAAACAGTTAATACCACAACCCGCACGTTTACCTTCATGCTCGGGGCCATTGCCGGCATCTCCCTCTTAGTCGGCGGCATCGGTATTATGAATATCATGCTGGTTTCCGTTACGGAAAGAACCAGAGAAATTGGCATTCGCAAAGCCTTGGGTGCCAAACGGAAACACATCATGGCTCAATTTATCATCGAATCCATCTTTTTAAGCATCTCCGGCGGACTTTTAGGAATAGCCTTAGGTATAGGACTCTCTAAGGCCGTCTCTAATTTAGCCCAATGGACGACTGTCCTTTCTCCTGCCGCTATCCTGGTTTCTTTCCTTTTCGCTTTAGGGGTGGGACTTTTCTTTGGTGTTTACCCAGCTTATAAGGCTGCACACCTGGATCCGATTGTTGCCTTAAGGCACGAGTAATCGTACTGTAATTACAGTGCGATTGTAAAAAGCGTTGTAAAAGGCGTAATTTGTGGTATACTATACGTAATAAGAATATGGAAAATCTCCTTGGAGGTAATAACTATGGGTACAAACAAGCCCTATTTTTTAAAAGATAAAGGTATGAAACCGTCAGGCATTTATGTACGGCAAGGTGCTTCAAGTGTGCCTGCTTCCTGGGAACAAATTCGTGGTATGATTAAGCAAACAGATGATGATAAATATGAAGCCGCCCGTAGCTTCGAGCAAAATTTAACTTTTGATTTTGCTAAAGAGGAGTTTACAAAACGTGGTATTCCTTTTGATGAATCAAAATTTATTACCCTCGGCATTATGAATATGGATAAAACCTATTCCAATTTGGGTGCTCTTATTTCTGACCAGTGCCAGCACACAATTAAGATTGCCGTTTTTGACGGCACCGAAAAAAAAGTGTTCAAAGACCGCAAGGAATTTGGCGGTTCACTTCTCAAGCAATTGCGGGATGCATTTGATTATCTTGACTTGAATAACAAAACGTACGCCACCTTTTCCGGACTTGAACGCATCGACAAACGTGATTATTCTGAGCTTGTTGTCCGTGAAGCCTTGGTTAATGCCATCGTTCACCGAGACTACTCTTTTAGTGGCAGCATTATCATCAATGTCTATGATGATAAAATGGAATTTATTTCTCTTGGTGGTTTGGTCGCCGGACTTTCCGAGGCGGATCTAAAATCCGGCATATCGCAAACAAGAAATGAAAAGTTAGCACAAATTTTTTTCCGATTAAGACACATTGAAACCTACGGTTACGGTTTACCGAATATTTTTAGCGATTATAAATTCTTCCCGCAACAACCGGAAATTAAAACCACTGCTAATTCTTTCGTAATTACCATCCCAAACAAGAATTACTGCACAATATCAAATAGCTGTTCGGAAACAAGTTTCGCCTTTGAAATAAATAGGATAACTAATCCGGCAAAGGTAATAAACTATCTTAAACAAAACGGCTCGATTTCCCGGGAAGAAGTAGAAAGTCTATTAGGCATAAAACAGTCCAGAGCTTACCAAGTACTCAGGGAAATGGCTGAAGCCGGATTGATCTATGCAAAAAGAGAAAGAGGTAAAAGAATATACTTCTTAAATAAACATTAATCATAAAAGCTGCTAAAAAGCACTGAAGATTAACCCCGCTTGAACTCCAGCGTAAAGGTTGTTCCTTCCTGCGGCGTACTGTCCACCAGGATTTCGGCCTGGTGCAAATCGGCAATCTGCTTAGCGATAAATAAGCCCAGTCCTGTTCCGTCCTCCTTTTGCCGATTCCTAGCCTTATCCACCTTATAAAAACGCTCCCAAATATAAGGCAGTTCTTCGGCCGGAATCCCAATACCTGAGTCTTTGATGCTCAGGTATATCTTTTTCTTCTCCTCGTCCTCCCGTAAATTAACCTCTACCGTACCTCCTGCCGGAGTAAACTTGAA
>DHPU01000081.1:0-6161 GCA_002407935.1 Peptococcaceae bacterium UBA5356 | reverse complement strand
GGATGTTGCGTTACCCCGTCCAATAAGCATTCCGTAAAGCCTCTGATGACCGTGAGCGGCGCACGCAATTCATGCGAGACATTACTGATAAAATCACGGCGCATCTGCTCCACTTTTTCCATCTCGCTGATATCTTGTAAAATTCCTACTGCCCCAAGAAGAGTTCCCTTTTCCTGCTTAATAGGAGAAACGGTAATTTGATACGTACTGTGTACCAATTTAAACGTGTTTACTACAAGTTCTTCCTGTGCTAAGGCCTCCGCAAAGACATTACTTAACTCCGGGAGCGGGGAAATCTCCCCTAATGGTTTCCCTGCCATATTCTTAGCCGCTGTCATAAAAAACTTCTCCATCATCGGATTAATTAAAATAACCCGCCCTTCCCGATCAACTGCGACCAATCCCTCGTTGATACTCGACATAATTGCTTCCAGTTTGCCTTTTTCCTGTTCCAGCGCACTAATATTTACATCCAATTGATTAGCCAGATAATTCATGGAAATAGCCAGTTCTCCCAGCTCATCATTGCTATCAGGCTTAATCACCGTCTTGTAATTACCCTGAGCCATTGCTAAAGCAGCCTCATTCATCTTTTTCAGGGGCGAGGAGATTTTTTTCGAAAAATAATAGGCAATTACTATTGCTAAAAGAATTGCCATAATACTGGATATCCCCAAATAATAATAAACCTTTTGAACCAGATCGGTCACTAAATAGACAGGCGAAAAAGACAGCACCGCACCCGCCACTTCCTCTGCTCCGGCAGAGTTAACGGTTAACACCGGCATCGCTACCGAAATTACCGGTGTATTAAAATGAGGTGATGTTCCTTCTTTTGCCACAATTTGTCCGGAAAGCACCTGTCCCACTTCTTCCCTGCTCAAGCGGGTTCCTCTGGGAAAGCCCCTCAGGTTAAATTCCCTTCTGCCCATACGGCGCGGTCTTACCTGACTAGGAGCAACAACCTTTCCCTCCCGGTCAATGATCATGACCCGTGATTCATTAAGACTATTCACATTCTCCAAGATACGGTTAAATGTCTTTTCATCTATTTCCTGGCTATAAAATTTTTCTGTCAACTGCACAATTTCTTCCGTTTGACGCATCAGCTGGTTTTTTTGGGATGTCAGTAAATAATTCCCAAACAGAGGGTTTAAAAGAGCACCCACCAGCAACAAGGTAATTATCACCAACACACAGTATGAAAGCAACAATTTTTTGCCAATTTGTACTTTCATTCACTTCACCTCAAAACTTCACTTCACCTCAAATTTATAACCGACTCCCCATACCGTTTTGATGTCCCAGGCATTTTGGGGCATAATCATCAGCTTCCGCCGCAGCCTTTTGACATGCGTATCTACCGTTCTGGTTTCCCCGGAATAAGTATAGCCCCAGACACTCTCTAATAAATTTTCGCGGGTAAAAACCATATTGGGATGAGAAGCCATCAGCCAAAGCAACTCAATCTCTTTCGGAGTTAAGGCCACTACTTTCCCCTTTACACTAACACGATACTCCGACAAATCTATTTCCAACTGAGGAAAAAGCAGAGTTTTTGCCTTGTTATCACCAATATTATTTGTCCGCCGCAAAACAGCCTTAATTCTGGCCACTACTTCCCGCGGATTAAAGGGTTTGGTAATATAATCATCAGCACCCAGCTCTAAACCCAGAATTTTATCCAAATCTTCCGATTTAGCCGTTAACATGATAATCGGAAGCGGTTTTATCGCTCTTACCCTCCGGCAAACCTCAATCCCGTCCATTTCCGGCATCATTACATCTAAGACCATCAAACAAGGATCAAGCTGTCTAATCTTCTGCAACGCTTCCTGTCCATTATCTGCGCTGGCTACCTGATATCCCTCTTTCTCTAAATAAAGCGACAACACTTCCGAGACATGAGGATCATCATCTACCAGCAAAATCGGTTTATTCTGCATTTTTCCCCCTCCTGACCACACTATACTAAAAAAATCAAGAAAAAACTAGGAAAAGAAAAGTGTTCACAAAAAATTCACATCTTTGCCTTTCTTTTGCCACGATTTATAGTTATATTTTTATTAAGAAGAGCAAAGGAGGTGAGAACTTAATGAGAAAGCGCTTACTCCTAGTTTTGGTTTTTGCTTTGAGCATCGGGTTAGTATCAATGGCTTACGCTAAGAGCAATACAGGTACAACAAATCCGACTACAAAAACAAGCACACAACAAAAACAAAAATGTCCTCAATTAGAACTTACTGATGAACAAAAAGCTCAATTTACTTCTATTATAAAACAAAAGCTGGAATTACAAAAACAAATTATTAAAGATAATGTCACCAATGGTACTATTACCGAAGAACAGGCTCAGGTAATGGAAGAAAGAATGAATACCCAACTAAAAGCGATCGAATCCGGAGAATTTACCCCCTGTATGGGCGGTTGCAAAATGCGTGGTCAAGGCATGAATAAAGAAATCCGTGACAAAGATATTCGTGAGAAAGGTATTCGTAACAAAGGCATTCGTGGCAAAGGGATGTACAATAAAACGGGTAATAAACCATGTCCTTTAGTGCAACAACAGGAAACAAAATAATTATCTAAATCAATATAGATAACAGGGAACCCGAGGCGTTCGGTCGCGCCCCGGGTTCCCTTGGTTTTTCAGTCTTTTTTCACTTCTTATTTTACTTTTTACTTTATATTTATTACTTGCTTGCTTCCCGCCTGATAGTGATTTAATACTTCGATAAACTTTGAGATACAATTCCTTTATACTTGCTATGGCTTGTCCCTCAATAGTTTAAGCAGACCGGTTAATTCTTGACTCTTTTTAAATTTGTCATAACACTTCGCAATAATGCCTATAAAGTCCAGGACTTTGCCCGTTTTGTCTTTTACGGTTTTTGGCAAACCGTCTTCGAAAACAGACAAGTATTCAGAATAAAAGCCAGACAATCGTTTAATCTCTTCCGACCTGATAACATATGCTATGTATAACAGATCGCAATAATTTATAACTTCGACGACAGAAAGGCTTTTTATATAGGGTGCTGCTTTATTGTCATCAGACATATAATACGGAATACTATGTGCTTTTGCGAAGGCTGCGGTAATTCTTTCGCCCTCATTCACAAAATCTGAAAGAGCTCTATTTTTCAGAATGTCATAGGCATTTAGATAGAACTTCCTTTGTTTTGGTGTAAGTTTTTCATAATCCAGAATTACAATAAATCTCTTGTTCATCAACTTTTTAATAACTTTATACTCTTCCGTTTCGTTCTTGATTTCCTGCTTCCACACGTAGTCGCTGATATATATCTGGTCAAAAATACCGGTTAAATAATCAAGGCTTCCTGTTTTAACCATGTTTATCAAAATATCCGCATCGAAAATCGCCTTGTTTCTTGCCAAAGCCCTCACTCTCCTAACTCAGCTCTTAATTTAGCTTCGAGAGCCTTAGCGTCTTCAGACAAATCATCTTCTTCGTAACCAAAATCCTGTGGCGTCAAATCACAGTAGCTAAACAACACAAACAAATCATCATTGCTTGTGTAACCACTTCTAAAATTTTCTTCAACTGCTTTAAGTAGCTTTTGGGGGAGGTAAACAACCCTTGAAGGTTCATTTAGCATATTAGAAAAGCCAAGCTTTTGAGTGAGCTTAGTCAGACCATTGTCCTTATTCAATATTCCGTTCAATTTTTGTTCAAACTTTTCATCTATTTTGTGCAATTCTTTTAAACGCTTTGTAATTGCCTTATATTCAACGTAATATTGCTGCTGCAAATTGATAATCAGTGTTTCATCCGGATTTTTAAATCCGTTGGAACTCATAAGCAAATCATATTGACTGGATATGTCACTTGCAGGCATAAGCAAGTCTGCCGCAAACATATCGGCAATAATCTCTCTCATTTCTGTGCTTCTATTTGTTTCATCTTCTTCAAGAACAGTTTTTTCCTTAATAATTGATTTGTTCTCAAGAAGGTGATAAATTTCATGTGCAGCAGTAAAAACTTCATATCCAAGTGTTCTGTTGGAATTCAGGAATACGGAAAAGCATTCATTTTTATAACCTACAAAACCAGAAAGTCCATCATTTTTAAAAGGCAACCTGAATAATAACGGATATTTATTTTCAATCCGTACTTTTTCAATAACATCAAAAATACTGCGCCCATAATAATTCCCTAAATCGATATGCTGGCGCAGTATTTTAATCTTCTCTTGAATAATCTCTTTATAGGCTTCCACGCTTCTACCCCCTATAAATCTGTTCTTGAGTAATAAGGGCATCAAATAGAAGCTCAAATTTTGCAATTTCAGCTAAGTTATTGTCATTCATTCCTTTTGTTTTAAATGCCTTTGCAAAAGATACCTCTTCCTTTTGGGTATCCTCATAAGTTAGCAAACTGTCAAGGCTTATTCCCAGTGCCTTGCTTATAGCATCGCCTTCTTCAAGTGATATAGCCCGTTGCGAGTTCTCTATTTTTACAAGAGAAGGTCTGCTGATACTTACTATATCAGCCAATTGCTGCTGTGTCATGCCAGCTTCCTTGCGAAGACTTGTAATTCTGTTTCCCAAATTTCCAAACATATTAATCATCTCCTTAATGTTATTATACTGAACTTGTTTGCGTTTTGTCAATTGTATTTTACTTATATTGTTCTCAAATAGAACTACTTTATGCAAAGAAATAGGTTCAAGCAGTCTTTCGATCATATGTTTTTTAGGAATATTTGTTCATCAATGTGTTCAGCTCATTGGCTACGCAATCTAACAGGGAACCCGAGGCGCAATCGAACGCCTCGGGTTCCCTTGGTTTTTCAGCCTTTTTTCATTTCTTATTTTACTTTTTACTTTATATTTATTACTTGCTTGCTTCCCACCTGATAGTTACTTAATACTTCGGCAGCGCTTAGTGCTTTGCTATAAATACTTACTTCATCAACTAACCCTTTGTAATTCACTCCCAAGGAATCTCCGCCAATCCGTAAAACCCCTTTATTATCGTTAATCAAACCTTTTACGGCAAAGGAATTCACTTGTTTACCATTGATATAAAGCCGTATTCTGGCTCCGTCATATGTCCCCGCAACATGTGTCCAAGCATTTAACGGGATAGGCTTCGGTGAATAAGTAGTTCTTGCTACATTACCTATTTTAATTGAGAAAGCAACTTTATTGTCTTTTCCGCAGAAAATACTGTAATCTGTATTACGACCTGTTGATTTGCAAATTATTTTCTGCCACTGCTTGGTTTCGGTAGGATTTACCCAAGCCTCTACGGTGAGGGCTTTTCTCGTATTTAAACCGGCATTATGAGGTACTTCCACATAGTCGTTACCGTCAAAACATAGCCCTATTCCACCTTTTATGCCATCAACCCAAGTTGCTCCCGAGATTGTTCCGTTAAGACCATTCCCACTTGAATCCTTAGCAAGAGTTCCTTGTCCTTCGTCAAAATGCCACTGTGCAACAGCTGACACAGGAGCAGTGTTATTTCCCAGCGCAACTAAAGGAAGACATTGTAAAACCAAGGCCATGACCATAATTACTCCAATAGTAATCTTTCTTTTTCCCATTTTAATTTTTACCTCCTCATTTACTTTTAAATAATTTGTTTTTACCCGTCTAAGTAATCATTTTGCCACAAATATAGTCATTTTATTTCATAATTCGATAACAAATTTCGACAATTCCGCTGTCACCTCCCAAACACCTTTTTCACATCACCTTATCTATTATATATGCTTTTCCTAAATAACCAACTATTCTTATTATAATCCTTTTCCTCATTTTAACATAGTAAAAAATACATAAAGGTTTTTCTCCAACCATTACATCTTTTTTAGTATTCTTCATTCATAAGCTGCGGCTCATTCCCCACAATTTTATACCGATACTCTTTTACGACCGTTCCATCCTCCTTTTTCGCTCGTTTAACAGTTAACTAATCCTTAATAGATGAAAAAAACATTCATACTGCGCCATTTGGGCGCTATTTTTATGTCAAATTAATTTTATATTTATGTTGTATATGGTGGTACATTATGATATAATTAGATAACCCCAAAAAGGAGGATTGCAGTATGTTCCTTAAATCGACGAAACAAAAAAACGGTCGGATTAACCTGAGCATCGTTCACGGCTATAGAGATCCGGTAACTAAA
>DHPU01000042.1:6206-6366 GCA_002407935.1 Peptococcaceae bacterium UBA5356 | reverse complement strand
ATATGATGCGGAGAATAACCGGGTTAGTGTGACGGAGGATATTGAAGGTTCTCCGATCAAAACCGAGTACGTAGTAAATCCCCATGCTGCCCTTAGCCAAGTCCTGATTAAGACTGTTGGGAACGAACAAACTTACTATGTCTACGGTTTGGGCTTGATT
>DHPU01000042.1:4713-6005 GCA_002407935.1 Peptococcaceae bacterium UBA5356 | reverse complement strand
TTCCGCTTATGGGGAATTATTGAGTAGCACCGGAGATACGAATATACCGTTCCTCTTCAACGGGCGTGACGGGGTGGTCACAGACACCAACGGCCTGTATTACATGCGGGCGCGGTACTATAACCCGGAGATCAGGCGGTTTGTGAGCCAGGATATCTTGTTGGGTGTAGTCATTGACGGACAAAGTTTAAACCGTTATGCTTATGTGCAAGGGAACCCGGTTGGCTTTGTAGATCCCCTTGGATTGGCTAGAGATGGTATCGGTAGTATTGATACGAAGTCTGCTCCACCAGAGGAAACGGGATACAAACCGCCAAAAAATGCGGATAAAGGGAAAAAGAGAATTAAAGCACCTGGCGGAAGAGGTGAAACAGGATGGTTAGATAGAGCGGGAAGAGTGTGGGTGCCAGACATTGATATGGATGGTGGTGAAGGATGGAGACGACATTATCCGGATGGAAGTCATGACCATGTTTATCCTGATGGAAAGGTAAGGACACATAATTTTGAGGTCTCAGCTAAAGATATATCTAGAGGCGTTGTAGTTGTCGGAGGAGGCTATGTTATTTATCGTGTTGTTCGTTTGTTACCGTCTTTGTTACCGCCATTATGGCCAACGATTCCAGCCAATGCATTAATAATATAAAAACAGGAGTTGATCAAAAATGTGTCGAAAAAATTTTATTTTTATAGTCATAGATAGATTAGAGTATTATATCACTAAAGAGATAGAAAAATGTTTATATGGTAATGGGGATAAATGCTATACAGCTTTGTATGAAAGGTTAACAGAATGTATTAATGCGAGAAAGGAGATAGGATATGAACCTATCCCTAAGAACGTAGAGGAGTTGCTGAATAATTTTGGATATGATGAAAATTTCATCGATGAATTTGTTTTAAAAGCAAGAGAGCATTCTAGCGAAAGATGTCCAGGGTTTTAATGAATAATTTCAAAAAGGCACCATTAGCCGTGAATACGATGATCTAAGACGGATAACCCGATATACCAATGCGGATGGTCAACAAGTCAGGTATGCTTATGATGAGGCGGGCAATCTAGTCACTTTAATCTATCCCGGAGGTAAACAGGTCAATTACACCTATGATGCAACTAACCGGTTGATCAAGGTAGAGGATTGGGCCGGGAGAATTACCCAATATGAATATGACAATAACGGCAGATTAACCAAGACAATTCGCCCGAATCAAACTGTTTTAACCCAAACCGATAACGCTGCCGGACAACTACTTGGGCAAAAAGACCTAGACAAAGATGGCAAGGTGATTAG
>DHPU01000042.1:4369-4583 GCA_002407935.1 Peptococcaceae bacterium UBA5356 | reverse complement strand
CTATACCTTTGAATATGATGCTGCCGGGAATATTGTCTCTGAAAGCTCCCCATATCTGGCACCCGGTGTCTCCCTCCAGAACATCCCGAATATCGACATGACCTATACCGAGGATAACCGTCTAGCTACCTTTAACGGGCAAGAAGTGCAGTTTGACGCTGACGGCAACATGATTTCAGGGCCGTTAAATGGGCAAATGAGCAGTTATACCTAT
>DHPU01000042.1:2922-4123 GCA_002407935.1 Peptococcaceae bacterium UBA5356 | reverse complement strand
GCGCGGTACTATAGCCCCGAGATAAGGCGGTTTGTGAGCCAGGATATCTTGCTGGGGGTAGTCATCGACGGACAGAGTCTCAACCGTTATGCTTATGTGCAAGGGAACCCGGTTGGCTTTGTTGATCCTCTCGGATTAGCGAGGGATGGGGCTGGGAAAGAAGATTATATTCTAAAATTTGTCGGAAATATAGAAAACATCACAACTCCCGCAGAAGGCTTTTTTAAGGGTATTGGCATGACTGGACCATCTAAATATCTAAACAAAGCTAATAAGGTTTTAGGTCCTGTTGGAACAGGGATAGATGTTTATGAACAGACACAAAAGAAACAACCATTCTGGAAAGGTGCGGTTAAAGTAGGTGGGCATGTTGTAATAGATACGGGAACAGTTGGTTTTACCTTTATTCTTGGAGCCGCTCATGGAGAAGCCTATGCGGCAACAACCGGTCCTCAAGCAATAATCGCATGGCCAACAATTACTACATCTTTGGTTGGCACAGTATCTAGTACCGTTGTTGTAGGAGATAAAGTAAAATCTGCTTTTGATGATTGGATAAATAAAATTTAACAGTGAGGTTAATTGGAAATGGAAAAAATAAAGTTATCATTGTCACAAAAAAAAAGAAGGTTTATTTTCAGTAAGATAGCATTGCCACTTTTAATTGTTGCATTTTTTCCTATAACCATTCCCGGTGGTAGGATTATAAATTTTGAGATTTTATCGATGTTCTTTGGGCTGTGTGTCAGCGTGTTAATTCAAGAAAAAAAACCTAGTTCGAAAGCAATTATTATTTGTTTAGGAATAAGTACCACTATTTTAATAAAAGTAATCTTTACTTTTTCTGATTTTGTCGAATTAATTACCTTTTACTTTGTAAGTATTTGGATTAGTAATAAGTTTATAGAATCCGATTACTTAATCAAGCTACTTTCAGACAAATAACTGTCCTGTTCATATGAAAAATTACATTTGTCATCGGAAATGAAAATAACCGGAATTTAGCAAGCGTTTTAGAGGGAACTTCCTCAAAATCAAATCGGAGTAACAATAACTCTCGGAGTGCGAAATACTGAGAGTTGTTGTTATTTCCGGCACGAAATAAGATTGCAAACGAGGGGAATCTTTTAGGGAAAGTATCGATCCCTCCACTTCAAGTACAACAGAACAAACTTATTATGTCTACGGTTTGGGCTTGATT
>DHPU01000042.1:389-2627 GCA_002407935.1 Peptococcaceae bacterium UBA5356 | reverse complement strand
GCGGGCGCGGTACTATAACCCGGAGATTAGGCGGTTTGTGAGCCAGGATATCTTACTGGGCGTAGTCATTGACGGGCAGAGCCTCAACCGTTATGCTTATGTGATTGCAAATCCGATAATGCGAATTGACCCATTAGGGTTATGTGGGGAGAAAGCGTTCGGGTATACTAATGGTGGATGGTTTGGTGCAAGTCAAACAACGTTATTCACAAGGAATTATTTCGGAGGGTACAATTTTTATGATACAAGACTTGGTCAGACCGCTAGACTAAATTGGGGAAGATTAAATTCCGATACAGTTTTTGGTATTAGTTATGGTAAAGGGAAAACACTTCGTCTAGACTATGGGGCCCATGGTCCAATAACAACTAATAAATGGCATTGGAATGTAAAAGGAAAACAATTCAAGCCGTATGGGATTAGTAACCATGACGTTCTTTCAAGCGGTTTGGCAGATGGTTCAAGTGGAACAATTCTCAAAAATACTGCAAAAGTTGCTAAGTATGGAAGTAGGGGTTTAGTAGTATTTGGGGCTGGCATGGATGTCTATGAGGTTGCTACTTCAGATGAACCTGTTCAGACTGGCCTTAAAAAGGCTGGTGGATGGACAGGTGCTTGGGCTGGCGCAAAAGGGGGAGGAGCATTGGGGGCATCGATAGGCTCAATTGGAGGACCAATTGGTACTGGAATTGGTGGATTTGTTGGTGGTTTAGGAGGTGGAATAGGAGGGTATTTTGCTGGTGAGTCAATAGTAAATTCAATTATAGACTAGCCTTTATCTGATAAGGAGTTGCATATATGGATAATAATATTAAATGTTACTATCAAAAAAACATAAAAAAGTACTTAGGTTTTGATTCGGAATATTTCCCCAAAAAGATCCAAGGAATTAAAAACATTAGTAGGCTTAAAATTCATGCAAACCCAGGACAGTACGAAGATATTCTTGATAGTTTTAAGATCCTTGATCTTTGCTGGATTGCTTTTGTTAGCGATTTTGATAATATTGCGGAAGGTTTTCAAACGTGCCAATTATCTTGGTTTCAGAAGCGCAAGTTTAGTAGTTTATACGAATTTGAATGGGAAACATTGTTCTATATAATTGGTCAACTCAAAGAAGTAATAATTAAGACGAACAGTAGCGGGATTTGGGCCAGAGGAGTTGGAATTGCTCTGCCTTTAAGGGAAGTGACACGTGATACAATTTCACAAGCTATTGATATTCAAGTAAATATGGGAAAAAGATTTGTAAATGCAATTGTGAATGATTTTCAATGTGGGGTTATAGCAAATGCAGATGGGTACGGACTGGATTTTATTTGGAATACTGATTGGGAGCAATCCCCGAAGATTGAAGAGTGGGCAAATATCGTATCAAACGAATATAAATGGGGTGGTTATCCATTTGTTGAAGCATAGGTTTATTTTGGGGAGTTGTCCACATCAATAATTATATTCGCTCATAGAAAGTGGAAATATGCGGAATTTATCAGATAGTTAAAGCTAATTTATCGGGGAAACCAGCCAAACCAACAAAACCCCAGTCGAATTTCACTGGGGTTTTGTTGGTTCTTAGCACAAAAAGGTTTGGAATACTGCCAACAGAAATAGCTGCTTTATCGGCAGCCCCGGCAGGCTTTACTATCACCGTTGATGGGGCTGACAACCATTAGCTAAGTGCAAGGGTGTGGATTGTAAAAAGTATATTCTGTTGCTTTCAAAAAGTACATCCGCACATTAGAAATGGGGGCATGTCGAATTTAGCTTGCGTTTCGAGGTAAAATAGACGCCATCAATCAAAGGGCGGATGCAGCCGACATCATGATTAACAATACCGGCTTCGGCGGGAGCAATGCATCTTTAATGCGAGGTTAAGTCAGCCTTCAGGGGCATCTTCGAATTTGCTAATTCGATTAAAAATGCTCTGGGTAAGATTACAACATGCGCCTATGACAGTGACAATCGGCTGCTCTCCCTGACTAATCCGCAGGGACAGGCAACAACCTTTACATATAACTCCGATGGTCTATTGCTGCAGGAAACCTTGCCCGGCGGCGGAGTGACAACATACACTTATGAAAATGGACTTCCCGTTACCATGACCGATCCGGCCGGGATAACCTTAACGTATGCATATGACCAGGCGGGCAGAATCACCGGTATTACCGACTCAGCCGGGACCACAGTTTTCACCTATGATGCCGGGGACAAGGATCACCAGTATTACGGATCCCCTTG
>DHPU01000042.1:0-157 GCA_002407935.1 Peptococcaceae bacterium UBA5356 | reverse complement strand
GAACGATAATCTAATTACGGTTACCAATGCCTTAAACCAAATAGTACGCTACGAATACGATAATGAGGATCGTCTCCGGAAGGTATTTGATGCCAAAGGAAACGCCACTGTCATGCAATATGACGGTGTGGGGAGAATGACCGGCGTAACTGATCCT
>DHPU01000017.1:523-15683 GCA_002407935.1 Peptococcaceae bacterium UBA5356 | reverse complement strand
ATGGGCGGTATGATGTAGACGAAAACGCTACCCCCTTGAAATACGGGCAATATAAGGTTTTAATTCTTTAAAAATGTCCAGGGGGTAACATAGGGGTAACATTTTCCGCTAAAAAAATATTTCTTCGTTATTTTAGAGGCTTTTCATTAGTTCGCTGAACTTTTGGGAAGCCTCTTTTTTCATTGCCTTTGTAACATGTAAGTAGACGGCTTTTGTTGTTTCATCATCTTTGTGCCCTAACCTTTCCATTATTTCCGGAAGGCTAACACCGGCTTCAGCTAAAAGGGAAGTATGGGTATGGCGTAGAGAATGCGGAGTAAGCGAAATATTTAAATCGGCTATTTTTAATAAACGACGCATGCGACTTTCTATGGTTTTGATAATTTCCGGATATCCTAAGAACTTTTTTTCTTTAGTGAGTATAAAATCTTTATCATGGTAAGTGTTTCTATTTTTCATTTTAATAATATTTTGCTTAGCTTTATGTTTCTTTAATTCCTCAAGAACAACTTCATCAATAGATATTTTTCGTTTAGATGTATTAGTCTTAGGTGGCAAAAGCTTATAGTCTAGTACATTATTATTGGGATTGTAGTACGTTTTTATGATATTTACCGTACCTTCGTCAAAGTCTATGTCTTTCCATTTAAGAGCGCATAATTCGCCGACTCTCATTCCCGTATAGGCTAGAAATAAGAATACAAGATAATCTTTATCCTTACCTTTTTCTTTGGCGGTTTTTAGAAATAAAGATAATTCTTCTTTCTCCAGATATTTTATTTCTTCTTCTTGCTCTAATTCTTCAATAGTTTTCAATGTCCTAGGAAGAGTTGCATATTGGGTCGGATCGTTTTTAATCAACTCAAATTCAATGGCTTTTTTAAAAATCATTCTGCCTGTAACATGAATTCCCGCTAAAGTATTATCGGCTAAACCTTTAGTTTTTAGATCATTTAACATGTCTTGATATTGCTTACGAGTAACATTTTTTAATTTACTGTAAGCTAAATACGGAAGCAGATTGTTTGTCTCGTGTTGTCTGATTCTAGCAGTGCTCTCTTTAACTTTTCCGCTATTTTTATAGTAAGAAAGCCATTCTTTTGCAAAATCTTTAAATGTAATATCTGACTCAGTGATATAAGTACCTTGTTCTACTTCTTGGATTGCTGCGGCCGCTGCCAGTTGAGCGGCTTTTTTTGTTTTGAAACCACCTTTTTTCTTTTGCTTACGTTTGCCGGTCTGAGGATCTATACCGATATCGATAATGTAAGCCCAGCTCGCCCCACAACTGCATTTCTTTTTGTCAGGGCATTTGCATTTTGGTTTGTAAAAATGACCCTGCATTTTGTTTCACCGTCCTTTCTTCTTTTAAAATCTAATCTGACCAAAATGTCCCATACGATATTTTTATAATATTTAAATTATCCTTATCCATGGACGGTACCCAAAAATCAGGAATTCCGCAATCTTTCGCTCGATATGAAACATTATTGTTCGCAATATCAGTATTAGCGTATTTTTTTAAATTAAACATTTTTAATATATTTGCTGTATTTTTGTATGGAATTTCTTCATAGATGTTAATTCTTTGCAGCATATCATTATTGAAAAGGTATTCATAATTTCCATAATTCAGTTGTCTTATTGGATATGTGGGCGTTTTGTTTACTAATACCTGATAGGAGGTTTTATAGTTCCATTCTTCTATGCTATCAGGTTTGCCTATAAGCTTAATAAGCTCAGCTTCTGATATAGTTTTATTATCTCTCAAAAACTGCGTGGCATCAAAAACAACTTCAATAGAATCAATTTTGTTAACTTGCTCGGCTGTTATAGAAGCTACAAAAATAATTAAAAAACAAATCAAAATAATTGTTAAACAATTTTTATTTTTATTCCTTTTTTTAGCGTCTGTTATTTCCGTCATTTAAATCCCTCTTTTCTTTTTTAAATATATTAATTCTTTCGGAATGCCATAAAGCACCGCTGCTTCCTGAACCGTGGAATGTTCTTTAATAGCCTTATCTTCAAGCAGTAACTCTACCGCAAATTCATTAGCTTCCCGCTCAATTTTACTAATAGCGTAAAAGGTGTTTTTCCTTAAAAAAGGAGTGTTTACATTAGGGTGTAATAAGGCATGTCCTAATTCGTGTGCACAAACAAAACGTTTCTTGTAATCCTCTAATTCAGAATTAATATGAATAAATTGAATACGCCTATAGGTGTTATGATAACCAAGTACACTTCCAAGCTGTTCATATTGTATTATGATGTTTTTCTGCGATGTAATTTCATAAGGATCGTTAGTTTTATGTTTTTTAATAAGCTTGGATACTACATGTTTAATCTGGGTCAATTGTAGTACCTCCGCAAATCCTTATTTTTTGTATTTCTTAGGAGTAAATTTCTGTTTAGCAATTTGCTTACCCATACGCATTGAGCTTTCCAAAGAAATTCGCATAAGCTCTTTTGTTTCTTCATCAAGTGGTTCCCCGTTAAAAGCTAAGGCTTCTTTGCTCTCCAAATTGGAGAGCATTTTTTCTAGGTCTCTGGCAATGTCGCGTTCCTCTTTTGGGGTGAGGGTAGAAGTAGGTTCTTCATTTATGGCGTCTTGTTTTTCAGCTTCTTTAAATTTTAAATAAGCCATTGCCATTTCAATTTCAGTCATACCTTGTTCTTGATAGTGGTGTAATAACTCTAAAGGTATATCGTTTAGCGAACAGGACATACCATTATCAATAAAAATTTGTAATACTGATGTACCTAAAAAGTTTGCATATTTTTCAGCCCAATCATAATTAATAGGTAAAACTCCGTTTTCAATATCATCAACATCTGATTCTGTTAAATTTAAAGCTTCGCTCACTTCTTTTTGAGAAATGTTTTGTGACTCTCTCTCTTTTTTAAGAAATCCGCCAAAATCAAATGGTGCTTCAAAATAAGGATTGTTATGCCCGCCCCAATATTCATACAGTTCCATAGGTTTTTTAAATGCAGTTTTGCCTAATAAATAATCAGTAGACACATCAAAAATTTCAGCTAACTTTGCAATAGTTGATAAGTCCGGTTCTCGTGTTCCATTTTCCCAATTACTGATTGTATTTTGTGCAGCCTTTAATTTTTGCGCTAATTGTGCTTGAGAATAACCTTTTTCAGTTCTCAAGGATTTTAAAATTTCACTGGTACGGGATATCATTTAAAAATCACCTCCTTATTACTTTAAAAGTATCACTCTTTGCGATAATTGTAAATTATTTTTTAGGGAATATCCCAAAAAGGGTTGACAACTTATCACAAATAATGATAATATCCCGATATGGGATATTATTTTTGATTATTGGAGGTGTAAAAAATTGCGCGAATGGCTTATCTCTATTAGGGGCGAAAGGACTCAACAAAATGTATCTGATGCTTGTGGTATATCCCAAAATTTTTATAGTTGCATTGAGTCTGGCGAAAGAAACCCATCAGTTGATACCGCGAAAAAAATTGCTGTTGTCTTGGGGTTCGATTGGACAAGGTTCTTCGAAGAAGAAAGGAGTGAAACTTGATGACCAACAAAATCTATACGGCCGAATCCTTGCCCGAAATACTTACTGCTCAACATATCTCGGATTATTTAGGCATATCCCGTCGGAGGGTCTACGAATTGTTTCAGCTTAAGCCAGAGTACGGCGGGATCCCAAACTTTGAAATCGGTATGTCAAAACGGGTAGTCAAAGATGACTTTTTTACCTGGATTGATAAGCAGAAGGAAAAGAAAACTCAAGCAATTTGATTTGAAAGGTGGTGAGAACACTGGACGGACTACAAGAAACACAATTCGACATCTACGAACTAATCGGCAACCTTAAAGTGAGTGAAATATCAAAGCAAAGTCTCTTGCGCTGGGCGCAGGAGAAGAAAAAAGGCAATGAGAAAGCGGGGGATATGTTATGCAAAGCGGCAATTATGCTACACAGGTCCAGGACCATAACACCGGAACAGCATATGCAGATTATCGTATTCGCAAGGCAAAAAGAGCAGAAGCCAAGCGGCAACGGTTTTTGGACACGGTGCAAATGCTGGCTGAAACGGTTTTTCTTGGGGGAGCGTTGGTAGCCGGGTATTGGGTGCTACATATGGCGTTGTGGTTGATATGAGGGGAGGGATAAAGTTGAGTATTGAAGACATGATTCGCAAGTATAAAAAGAGGGTGGCACACAAGACGGAAGTTATGAACGACTACAAGGAATCTCATGATCCAGAATTGCTGAACAGTGTACCTATTTACGAAAAAGAGATAGCCGAGTGCGAGCTGATTATATCGGCGCTGGAGCTTGCCAAGGCAAAGACAGAGGGGAGGCTTGTGGAATTGCCGTGTAAGGTGGGGGATACGGTATTTACATTCTGTTGGAACATTAAAAATCAAAAATACGAAGTGTGTACTGGGAAAGTAAAGAATGTAAGATACGATGCAGCAGACGGCTCTGTGATGGTTAGTGACGGCGAACGCTTCCGCTTTTTGGGCAAGACCGTATTCCTCACCCATGAAGCCGCCGAAAAGGCATTGGAGGAACAGAAGAAAAATGATGAAGGGAGGTGATTTAGTTGAGTATAATCCGCAAGCAGTTGCAAAACACAAAAGCCCCGGACTGGCCACAGTTACGAGAAACAGACGGGTTGCTTCCGGAGGTGAAAATAGCGTTCGCTAATTTGCAAAAGGAGATTTTGGTAGCGATTGCAGTAGCACCGGTAAAGCAGGCAAGCATTTACCTAAAACTAGCCTACTTGCTAATTAATACTGAGGATGACTTTGGCGAGTTGCTAAAGATGTGCGAGGCGGTACGAAAAAAGCCCCTGCCGGAAGCCACCGAACAGGAGCACAAGATAAACATACATCTACATTATAACACAAAGAAAGCGAGGGATAACGAGTGTTTGAGCCATATCTTACACCCAGCCCCGAAATGGGAGCAGCCGTAGAGGCCGTCAGAGAGTTGCAGGCGGCACAAGATTACTTTGACAGAGCGGAGCCAGAGGAAATAGATGAAGCCATACACCGGTTAACTGCAGCGGAGCTGAGAAGTACGAGGTTGTTAAGAGAGTTGAAGTTGAAGGAGAGGAAAGAACGTGGGATTTTGCTTTGCAACGTGTGACATAAACCGGGCTTTAGTGTTTATTAACAAAATGTACCCTAGCTATAAAGATTTAACCAAGGAAGATGTCCCTTTGTTAAGCGGGTTGATAGAAAAAGACGTATTGAGAGTACAAGACCCAAATTTTCACCAGCCGTGCCAGATAATTGCTGGCAACCAGTACTCAAAAGAATATGATGCAGAGATCAACAAAGCTATTGAAGAATTTCTGGCTAGTTTAACACCGCTAGACTAAAGAAAATTAAAAAAAACAGGAGGGAAATAAGCACATGAAAATCTGTATTGAATTCACCCCGGACGAAATACTTAGAGCGTCAAAAGCTGGGATGCTAGAAGCACTGTTTGAAGTTACTAAAAGCGAAACAGAAAGAAATAGAGAACAAGGGGCGCAAAAAACTGATCCAGAAGAACTGCCCTGGGCGGACAATCCAAAAACAGAACCGGCGGCCGAATCAGAAAATGAGCCCGAAGAAATTAGTCTGGAAGAAGTGAGAGCTGCTTTTGTGGCTAAGAATTCAAAAGCCAATGCACCAAAGTTGAGGGCAATCCTTGCTAAGTTTAAGGTTAAAAAAGTAACTGATTTGGATCCGGCGGATTACCCGGAAGCGCTAAAAGAGCTGGAGGCGATTTAATGGCTAAACATGCTTTATTAAGTGCATCCAGCGCAGAACGTTGGTTACATTGCACACCTAGCGCAAGACTATGCGAAAAACTAGAGGACACTTCTAGTACATACGCAGCGGAAGGAACTTTAGCTCACAGTATCGGAGAACTTCAACTTAAATTAGCTTTAAAACTGATTACAAAAAGGCAGTATAACTCTGCGATTAAAGCGATAAAAGATAATGAGCTGTACTATGAGGGAATGCTAGATGAGGTTGAAGAGTACACGAACTATGCAATAGAAACCTACAATGAAGCCCTAAGTAAAACTAAAGATGCAGTTATTTTCTTGGAGGAAAGACTAGATTTCAGCAGTTATGTACCTGAAGGGTTCGGCACCGGAGACTGTATCATTATCGCTGATGGTGAGTTAGAAATTATAGATCTAAAATTCGGTACAGGAGTAGAAGTCAGCCCGATTGATAATGCACAGCTAAAACTCTACGCCTTGGGAGCTTACGAGAAGTACGGCTTTATCTACGGCATAGAGAAAATCACCCTAACTATTGCCCAGGTTCGGAAAAATAACATTTCTAGCTGGACTATTACAGCATCTATGTTGGAAGAATGGGCAGAGAATGAATTAAAAGAAAAAGCGGAACTTGCCTATGCGGGTAAGGGGGAACAGACCCCGGGGGCTTGGTGCACATTTTGCAAAATAAAAGCCAACTGCCGGGCAAGAGCGGAAGCCAGTCTTAATTTTTACAATAGCCATAACGAGGATCCTCACTTATTAGGAATAGCCGAAATAGCCGAAATTTTAGGACAAGCTGATGTTATCGAAAAATGGGCTAAAGAAATTAAACTGTACGCTTTAGATGAGGCTTTGAAAGGTACAAAATATCCTGGTTGGAAGTTAGTAGCGGGTAGAAGTAACCGGGTCATAAATGATGAAGACGCCCTGGCTAACGTCTTAGTTGAGACCGGATATACAGAAGATAAAATCTACAAACCAAAAACATTAGAAGGAATCACTAATCTAGAAAAGGTTGTTGGCAAGAAACGATTTACAGAGTTATCAGTAGAGTTTATCTCAAAGCCACCAGGAAAACCCACACTTGTACCGGAGAGTGATAAAAGACCGGAGCTTGATTCAGCCGAAGAAGATTTCTTTTAAGGAAGTGAAATGATGAGGATCAAAAAAATAAAACTAACATCGGACGGTAGGATCTCCGTATCATACGAAAAACCAAGCAAAACCGGAATATATGATGATTATTCTTTTACCTGTTCTGAAGCTCCTAGGCCGGAACTATTAAAGACACTTCAAGCACTTGCACCGCATGTTATTGAAATGTGTGAGCTACCGAAAAGTTATGTAGACATAATTAATGTCACCGGTGTTTCTTTCAGCTATGGCGGGGAAAAAGAAGTTATGGGAGCTACTATTATAAGTCAAATGAAGCTAAATCAATCTAACTGTGATTTGAATTTGAACACACCATATAAGGCTAGTGACTCTTATTCGGAAGCCCCCGCTGATGAAAAACAATTACTTTCTGACGCTTGTGTTAACGCTTTATTTTATCTTTGTGAAGAAATTAAAATGTATATAAACGGCGACAGGGCCCAAATAAAGCTCTTCGCTGTAAATTAGAAAAGGAGAGATTTAAATGAAAGCTATTTTGAAAAATGAAACCAAGGTTATAACAGGTGCCGTGAGATTGAGTTATGCGAATTTATTTGAGCCTAAGAGTATTAATGGATCTGAACCTAAGTATTCAGTGTCCTTAATTATTCCCAAGAAAGACAAACAAATGATAGCAGTAATCGAAGAAGCTATTGAAAACGCTAAAGAGAGGGATAAGGGTAAATGGAACGGGAAGATTCCCGCTAATTTGAAAACGCCTCTTCGAGACGGAGACATAGATCGCCCAGATGATGATGTGTATGCCGACAGTTATTTTATAAATGCGAACTCTACTAAAGCTCCTACAGTTGTTGGAACTTTAAAAGATAAAGCTACTGGTAAACCTATTCCCTTAGGCGAGGATGAGGTATATTCCGGCTGTTATGCCCGTGTGAGTGTAAATTTCTATGGTTTTAATGTTAGCGGCAGCAAGGGTATAGCTTGCGGTCTCGGAAATGTGCAAAAGATTGATGATGGAGAAAGGTTAGGCGGAGGATCCTCAGCTGAAGAAGATTTTGAATTTGATGAAGTAGATGTTGAAGACGATTTCTTAGATTAGGAGATGCGCTATGTTAGCTGTAGATATTGAGACATATTCAGACGTCAGCCTAACGGAGAACGGGGTCTATAAATACGTTGACTCAGACAATTTCATGATTTTACTATTCGCTTATGCTTTTGATGATGAAGATGTAGCAATAGTTGATTTAGCAAAAGGCGAGAAGTTACCCAAAAGGGTAACTTCCGCTTTACTTGATAAGAATGTTGTTAAGACCGCCTTTAACGCCCAGTTCGAACGTGTCTGCATAAATAAGTTTTTCAACATCAAAACCGGAAACTGGGACTGCACTATGATTAAGGCCTTATCACTTGGCTTCCCCGGGAGCTTAGAGAGTGTCGGAAAAGTGATCGGAATAGAACCTGATCAGCAGAAGCTTATGACCGGTAAAAATTTGATCAGGATATTCTCAGTTCCGCACAAGATAAAAAAGGACAAACAGATAAGTTTTTTAAAAGACCGTGTAAGGGTTCTTCCCGAAGAACGACCGGCAGAATGGGAGCAATTTAAAATTTACTGTATGCGAGATGTCGAAACGGAAAGAGCTATCAGGAATAAACTAAGCCGCTTTAAACAGATTCCGGAAGAACAAAAACTCTATGAATTAGATCAGACAATAAATGATCGGGGAGTAATGATTGATCTAGAGATGGCCGCAAACGCTATAAAAATAGACACAGAACAAACAGACCGGCTTACGGATATATACCGAGAGACTACAGGCTTAGAGAACCCCAATAGTTTAACCGAGCTAAAAAAATACATTAGAACCAGAACCGGTAAAATCGTAAGAAGTATCACCAAGGGTAATCTTAAAGAACTGCAGGAGAAATTAAAGGAGTATCCGGATGTTGTTACCGCACTGGGGGTTAGACAACGGCTCTCGAAAACCAGTATAGCTAAGTATCAGAAAATGCTAGATATAACTTGCAAAGACGGAAGAGCCAGAGGATTATTAAAATTCTATGGGGCCTCAACTGGAAGATGGGCCGGAAAGCTTATACAGGTACAAAATCTTCCGCAGAATCACATTAAGGATCTAGACACAGCAAGGAAGCTTGTTAAGTCCGGTGATCTAGACTTCTTAGAAATGATGTACAACAATCCGTCTGATATTTTAAGCCAATGCATCAGACCGACTATAATTCCCGCTCCTGGTTGCAAATTTCTTGTAAGTGACTTCTCAGCAATTGAAGCCCGGGTAATAGCCTGGTTAGCCGGAGAACAGTGGAGACTGGATGTGTTCAAAACACACGGCAAGATCTATGAGGCTTCGGCGAGCCAGATGTTTAAGGTCCCGATTGAACAGATCACTAAAGGTAGTTCTTTAAGGCAAAAGGGCAAAGTATCGGAACTTGCATTAGGATACCAGGGAGCTGCCGGTGCACTGATTCAAATGGGAGCTCTTAAGATGGGGCTAAGTGAAGAAGAACTTCCCGATCTGGTTAAGCAGTGGAGAACCTCTAATCCAAAGATTGTGCGATTCTGGTATGAGACGGAAGCGGCAGTTATGGAAGCAATCGAAAACAGATCTACTGTAAAAATCAAAGATAACTTGAAGGCCATTTACAAAAGCGGGATCCTCTTTATCGAACTTCCCAGCGGCCGTCGACTTGCATATGTGAAACCTAGACTGCTGGATCACGACAAGTTCCCGGGGAAACAGAAAATAGTCTATCAACAACTTAACCCAACCACATACAAATGGGAAGATACTGATACTTACGGCGGGAAAATAGCGGAGAATTGTGTACAAGCAACCGCTAGAGATTGTTTAGCTCATAGTATGCTCAAACTTGATCGTGCCGGTTACAAGATAGTAATGCATGTTCATGACGAGCTAATAATTGAAATACCCGAAAACACTAATGAACTAGAAAAAGTGTGTTCTTTGATGGGGGAAACAATCCCCTGGGCTAAGGGGCTACCTTTAAGGGCTGACGGTTATGAGTGCCGATACTACATGAAAGATTAGGTGGTGAGAAACGGTTGAAAACAGATAAAGTAGCAAAAAGTGAAAGTGTTTTAGGCAGAAAAATCTTCATAGCCACCGGCAGAAGTAGACAAGAAACTAAATGGAAGAATCGTGAGATTATGTATGATTCTTTGGTAGAGAAGCTTAAAACCACCACCAGAACGCGGGAAACATTCAAAGAGTATAAACGTATGTCTAAGGCTCAAAGAGACGATATTAAAGATGTTGGCGGTTTTGTGGGTGGAGTTTTAAAAGGCGGTAGACGTAAAGCTGAAAACTTGGCAAATAGAAGTATTCTAACCCTAGATTTAGATAATGTAGACATATCGGCAAATGATCTCTGGGATAGTATCACAATGCTCAATGATTATGAGCTTGTAATTTACTCTACTCATTCTCACGACCCGAAGAGCCCTCGATTAAGACTTATTATTCCTTTAGCTAGACTTGTACTGCCGGATGAGTACCAAGCGGTAAGCCGGAAGATAGCAGAAGATATTGGCATCGATATGTTTGATGATACTACTTATGAGCCTAGTCGGTTGATGTACTGGCCCAGCACTTCCGCAGACGGAGAATTTATCTTCAAAAGGCAAGAGGGCCATTGGTTAGATCCTGATAGTGTCCTGGATAAGTATTTAGATTGGCGTGATGTATCGTTCTGGCCGGAAAGCTCCAGGCAATCTGTAAGAATCCACTCACAGATGAAAAAGCAAGAAGATCCGCTTGAGAAGAAAGGTATTATCGGAGCATTTTGCCGGACTTACAGCATTTCAGAAGTGATTGACAAGTATTTGAGTGAAGTCTACGTTCCCACTAAAATGCCCGGGCGGTACACCTATTCCGAAGGATCTACCGTTGGAGGATTAGTAACTTATGAAGATAAATTTGCTTATTCGCATCACGGAACGGATCCAATTAGCGGAATGCTCTGTAATGCGTTTGACCTGGTTAGAATCCACAAGTACAGTGCAAGAGATGAAGAGGCTAAGGAAGGTACACCGGTTAACCGAATGCCCAGCTTCTTGGCCGTTAGTGATTTAGCTAGTAGTGATGAAGCCGTTAAAGTTACCCTAGGTACCGAAAGATTAAACGAGGCTATGGAGGACTTCAGTGATACTGATGAAGAGATGGATACAGAGTGGCTTAAAGAACTGGATTACGACAAAAAAGGCGTTCTCCGGAACACTATAGATAACGCAGTAATTATCCTGGAGAATGATCCACGGATAAAAGGCAAGCTTATCTACAATGAGTTCTCAAATAGGGCTACTGTAATTGCTAAATTACCTTGGAATGATGATAAAAATAGAGATTGGAACGATGAAGATGATGCTGGGGTAAGGCATTTTCTTGAAAGTAATTATGGCTTAACCGGGGCAAGCAAAATAGCAGATGCAGTTTCAATTGTTTATCAGAGACACAAAATTCATCCTGTTAGAGAATATTTGAATAGTCTTACCTGGGACGGCACAAAGCGAATAGAAACACTTCTTACTGATTACTTAGGCGCTGAAGATACCTTATATACCCGCGCGGTAATTAAGACACATCTTACCGCAGCTGTAGCCAGGGTAATGCAACCTGGGTGTAAGTACGATACTATGCTTACTTTGACCGGGCCGCAGGGCATAGGTAAAAGTACATTCATTCGGTACCTGGGAAAAGACTGGTTTTCGGATAGTTTGGAAACGGTTAAAGGTAAAGAAGCATATGAACAGTTGCAAGGATGTTGGTTGATTGAATTAGGTGAATTAACCGCTACTAGAAAAGCCGATATAGAAGCCGTAAAATTATTCCTTAGTAAAGTTGAGGACATATATAGAGTAGCTTACGGGCGGAGGACAAGTAGATTTAAGCGGCAGTGTGTGTTTTGGGCGACATCTAATGATCGAGAGTTTTTAAGAGATAGGACCGGTGATCGGCGAACATGGCCGGTTGATTGTGGGGTGATTGTACCGGTAAAAGATGTGTTTAAGGAACTACAAGCGGAAGTTAATCAAATATGGGCAGAGGCAGTAGAGCTTTATAAAGCCGGTACTAAATTACACCTAGAAGGTAAAGAAGCTGAGGAAGCTTTGAAGCAACAACGGGAACATGCAGAGGATAGCCCCAAGGCAGGAATGATAGAGGAATACTTAAACCGAGAATACCCGGTTAACTGGGATGAGTTGGATCTGTTTGAGCGCCGGAACTATCTCGATGGCGATGATGACTTTAATACCAACGCCAGCATGCACACGGTTAAAAAGGACAAGACTTGCGTTATGGAGATCTGGTGCGAGTTGCTTAAAGGTGATCCGAAAGCTTTAACGCCGCTTCAGAGTCGTGAGATAAGTGATATTTTACGTACTATGGATGGGTGGAGTAGAGCAAGTGAAAGATTAAGGTTTGGAAAGTTATATGGTATTCAAAGAGGATTTCGAAGAAATTAAAGGAGGATAATCAATGTTCTATGAAGTTGTGTACACAAAGTTTACTAGGGACGGTATAACAAGGCACAATGAAGTATTGCAGCAGGAAAAAATAATAAAATTGCTAGAAAATAAAAACGTTTTGGTTAAACAAATTAAACTTATTCAAAATAAAAGTAAAAACAGAACACCTTACGGCCCTGTTCACACCTAAAAAATGGTAAAGGCGTGAACAGTGTGAACAGGCGTGAACACGGAAAAAACAACTCTGTTCACGTCACAAACCTAGTAACATCAAGGATTTAATGGCTAGTGTGAACAGTGTGAACACAATATTTATAAAAGAGGTAAAAGGATAGATTAGGCGCACATACACGTATATACGCATATATAGGAGCCCCTAAATCATGTTTTTAGGGTATGTAAGAAAAATCTGTTCACACTGTTCACGGATAGGAGGTATTTATGCAATCAGAAAAACAAATTGAAGCCAGGCTTAGAGAACGAGTAAAGAACAATGGGGGACTTGCTTTAAAGTTTGTTAGTCCTGGTTGTTCGGGGGTGCCGGACAGGTTAGTTTTTCTGCCGAGAGGACGGATCATATTAGTCGAGCTGAAAAAGCCCGGCGGTGAATTAACTCCGTTACAGGTAAAAATGAAACGCAAATTTGAAGCGTTGGGTTTTAAATTTTATGTAATTGATTCTTACGAGAAAGTGGAGGAATTGATCAATGAAAACGATTTACGATTCGGAGGTGATCCGTTCCATGGCTAAATTTATTCCGCACAATTACCAAAAACACGCAATAGGTAAAGTTATAGAAAACCCGGCATGCGGTCTATTTTTAGACATGGGTCTTCGGCAAGACAATTATTACTTTAACAGCAGTCCAGGAATTAATGCACGATCGTTTTGAGGTTTATAAAACTTTAATTATAGCCCCATTAAGAGTAGCAAGAATGACTTGGAGCAGTGAGATTGAGAAGTGGGATCACCTACAGGGTTTAAAGTTGTCTAAAGTGCTAGGCAGCGAAAAAGAAAGATTGAAAGCATTGGAAGCTGAAGCTGATATCTACATCATCAATCGTGAAAATACTGAATGGTTAGTTAATCATTTCAGCAGAGCCTGGCCTTTCGATATGGTTGTGATAGATGAGCTAAGCAGTTTTAAATCAAATAAATCAAGACGGTTTAAGGCGCTAAGAAAAGTCCGGCCATTAATTAAAAGAATTGTGGGCTTAACCGGCACACCAACTCCGAACGGATTAATTGACCTCTGGCCACAGATATATCTTTTAGACCGGGGAGAGAGGCTTGGTAAAACGATAACCGGGTACCGGAAAGAATATTTTGACCCAGGGCAGAAGAATTGGCAAACGGGAGTTGTTTATAATTACCTGCTGAAAGATGAATCCGAAAAAGCTATTTATGAGAAGATCTCAGACATCTGTATAAGCATGAAAGCTGAGGACTATTTAGAGGTGCCGGAGCTGAAAGAGATCCCGATTGAAATTGAGTTGGATCCAAAAGATTACAAGAAATATAAACAGCTAGAGACAGATCTGCTTTTGCCATTATCTGAAACAGAGGATATTGAAGCTTTAACAGCTGCTACACTTAGCAATAAACTATTACAGCTAGCAAACGGTGCGGTGTATGATGAGAACCGGCAAGTGCATCTGATCCACGATGAAAAACTTAAGGCCTTGGAGGAAATTATTGAAGCGGCTAATGGTAAACCGGTAATAGTTTACTACAACTACAAGCACGACCTAGAACGATTAAAAGAGTGGTTTAAAGATGTTAGAACTCTTGAAACGGATACAGATATTGCTGATTGGAATGCAGGTAGGATCCCAATATTAGCGTTACACCCAGCCTCAGCAGGTCACGGATTGAATCTACAGCACGGCGGAAATATTATCGTTTGGTTTGGGTTGAATTGGAGCCTTGAGTTGTATCAGCAGGCAAATGCAAGGTTACACCGGCAGGGGCAAACAAGCAAAGTAACAGCGTATCTGTTAGTTACTAAAAAAACTATTGATGAGGATGTTGTAGCAGCACTGAAAACTAAAAATAGTACACAAGACAAGCTGCTTAGGGCCTTGAAAGCGAGGATAAGCGTATGCAAATAATCTATGACGTTAAAGGCCGCATGAAATATCACCCGGAGTTTCACCACAACACAAATAAGCACTGGACTGAGTCCGACACGGAATATGCTTGCAAATTTTACGAAGTGGATGACTTGGAAGTACTGGCAATGGCGCTTGTGAGGACTGCAGATAGTGTATCAGTGAAGATTAATACGCTGAAGCGTCAAGGGAAATATGAGTATTACAAAAACCTAAACAGGTATTGGTGAGGTGAGAAAAATGAAAAAACAACGTAAAACGGCTTGCTGGCGTTGCAAGGGCACCGGCACAATATGGGTTAAGTTGCCTAGGCTAATTGTAAATTTATCGGGCATAGAATACGATTCGGAGCGGTGTCCGGTGTGCAAGGGTAAGAGATGGGTGTAATATGCGCAGTATGTAAATTAAGCGAAGGAGTGAATTAATAATGAATGATTGTATTGTTGTTTGGCTTGGCGGTTGCGATGGTTGCAAGAACGGGAAGTGCGAAAAATATTTGTCTGCAAACAGCGAAGAAGGCTTTAGTCTTTTAGAAGAATATCAGGCAGAGGCGGCAGAGGCTATAAAGCCGATAATGGAAAAATATAAGGCTAGACTTGCGAAATTTTATTAGATTCACAATCCAATAATTATGCAAAGGAGGTCG
>DHPU01000017.1:0-339 GCA_002407935.1 Peptococcaceae bacterium UBA5356 | reverse complement strand
GGGGGACGAATGGTATGAACGGGAAGGCGCGGACTGGAAAGAAGCATGTAAGCTGAAGGACAGAGCTATCGCCTTGTTTGATGTGCGCTGGCAGTCCGTTAAACAAGTTATTGACCTTATTGCTGAAGAGCTAGGTATCGCCAATAAAGGACACTATCTTTACGGGCCCGGAATTGACGACCAACACCCCATAATAGACGAAATTCGCAAATACGTGTCGCGAGCCGGCAATAAAGCGGAGATGAAAAAAAAGATTGCGGAGCTTGAAAATGAAAATGCCGTTTTGCGGTCATTAGTGGGAAAATAGGTCGAAGTGATGCGGAGTATGTAAATTATGTG
>DHPU01000068.1:12187-26831 GCA_002407935.1 Peptococcaceae bacterium UBA5356 | reverse complement strand
TTTTATAGAAGGCATGGTGACTTTAGATGTTGCAAGAAACAGATATCAAAGAAGCAGCGGCGATGGGAACTTCATATACCAAGGGTTGCCAGTATTATAAAAATGGTAGCGTAGCGGGACTTTGGTGCGATTCAGAGGGAAACAATTTTAAAGCAGTGGTTCAAGGTAGACAAAGGTATTTGGTAACAATTGAATTTAATGAGGAGCAGGAGATTGACTATTATGAATGTACTTGTCCTGCTTATGATAATTATTATGGGGCATGCAAACACATTATAGCAGCTTTGAAAGCGATTCAGGTCAGATGGGCCGAATTTTTTGCTCAGAGCCCAACGGTACACCTGTCGAACAGTACAAAGGCTTTGCTGGATTTTTTTAGTGCTGATTCAGGGATGTTACCTAAGGGCGAGATCTCAACAAAGATAAGTCTTGTGCCTACATACTGCATTTCCTTATTAACCGGCAGGAAAAGAAGTTGGTTGGAATTTACCATTGGAAACGATAAGTTGTATGTATTGAAAGACGTAAGAGGATTTTTAGAAGCAATGCTTAATGGAGAAGAGTTGGTTTTTGGCAAAAAGTTTGTTTATAAGCCGTCGGAGGCTGTCTTCGATGATCGGTCAAAAAGTATCCTAAAACTATTAATGGCAGCCTACAAGGATGAAATTCAGTTTTCTAACTGGGATTATTATTCGTCATATAATTCAGCTTTTTTTGAAGGTAAAAAGTTTAAACTGAGCGATACTTACTTATTAAAATTTTTAAAAATCATGGGGGAAGATCTTTTTGCAGCAACAATCAATAATTCAAACAGATTAGATGTGAAAATAGTGAAGGGGAGACCGCCCATTCACCTTAATATCCAAGGAATTAATGAAGGATTATCGATCAAGTTGGATTTGGATAGTGATGTGTATTATGGAATTGATGTCAGTTTTAAATATATATACCATAAGGGTTTAATTTATGAAGTTGATCAGGCTTTTTCCAAGTATATAAGACCTTTAATGGCTTGTTTCAGTGAAACCAGAAATGCGGAAATACGGATACCGGTCAATGAAGCATCACAAATTTTTTCTACGGTACTTCCTGCTCTTGAGAAAATTGCCGTTGTGAATGTGGATACTTCACTTTCTCAAAAATATTACCGTGAACAACTGGAAAAACAGATTTATTTTGACCGCTTTGGTGATGGAATTAGCGCCCGGGTAGAATTTAAATACGGGGAAGTGGTTCTTAATCCTGCAGAGGAAAGAAATAAAGTGGTGTCCGACACGGATGGGAAGCTGCTTTTACGGTCTGTTTTTGAGGAGAATAAGGTCGTAAATCTTTTAAAAAGATATGGCTTTCAGCCATTATTAGGTGTTTATCGGCAAGAGGATGAAGAAGCTACGTATGATTTTTTAAAGGAAGGCTTGCCGGAATTGGTAGAACAGGCAGAGGTCTTTTATTCGGATGATTTTAAAAAGATCAAGATTAAAAATTCGGGCAGGGTTTCTGCAGGGGTGAGGCTAAACACGGGAACAGACATGTTGGAGATGTCTCTTCAATTTGAAGGAATGGAGCCCCGCGAACTTATTGAGCTCTTGTCGGCTTATAAGCTTAAAAAAAGGTACCATAGAATGAAGGATGGCGGCTTTATGCCCTTAGATTCGTCTGAATTTCAATCTGTGGCGGAACTTGTAGAGCACCTGGCGATAAGTAAGGCTGATATTAAAAAGCAGCTTATTGAAATTCCTAGGTATCGTGCTTTGTATATTGATAGTCTAGCTAAGAAAATGGCGGAATTGCGGATAGAACGTAATAGCTCTTTTAAAAAAATGGTACAGGATATACAAGAGCCGGAGGATATGGAGTATAAGATTCCCGAAGGAATCAAGGGCAGGTTGCGGGATTATCAGAAGACGGGTTTCAAGTGGTTGAAGGTTCTTGCCCATTATGGTTTGGGAGGAATCCTTGCCGATGATATGGGTCTTGGTAAAACACTGCAGGTGTTAACATTTCTCCTCTCCGAAAAAGGGGAAAATAAGAGGGCATCTTTAGTAATTGCGCCCACTTCACTAGTGTATAACTGGCAAGAAGAGGTTCAAAAGTTTGCGCCGGAATTGAAGGTTACGGTCGTATCCGGTCAGCAGGGGGTGCGTTTAGAGCAGCTTAAAGAGTTAAAAACATCGGATCTTGTTGTGACTTCTTATGCCCTGATCAAACGTGACCTAAAATTATATGAAAGTACGGAATTCAAGTATTGCTTCCTAGATGAAGCTCAGCATATCAAGAACCCCGCAACTTTAAATGCAAAAGCTGTAAAAAGCATTAAGGCTAAGGGGTACTTTGCCTTAACTGGAACACCTGTAGAAAATACTCTCACCGAGCTTTGGTCTATTTTCGATTTTCTTATGCCTGGCTACTTACAGACGCATAAAAAATTTACCACTCGATACGAAATGCCTATTGTCAAAAATGGTGATCAAAAAGCACTGGAAGATTTGGGAAGGCAAATTAAACCGTTTATTTTAAGAAGAATGAAAAAGGAAGTGCTGAAGGAGTTACCGGAGAAGGTCGAAAGTAAAATGTCCAACGAAATGACGGCAGAGCAAAGCAAGGTATATGCGGCCTATTTACTGAAGGCGAAAAAGCAATTTGAAGATGAATTGCTGGCCAATGGTTTTGAGAAGAGCCAGATAAAAATACTTGCTTTGCTGACAAGGCTCAGGCAGATATGTTGCCATCCTTCGCTCTTTATAGAGAATTATGAAGGAGGCAGTGGTAAGCTGGATACCTTGATGGAATTAGTAGAAGGTGCGGTAGAGGGAGGACACAGGTTATTATTGTTTTCCCAGTTTACCGGCATGTTGTCGTTAATTAAAAATAAATTAAACTCCTTAAATATTCAGTACCACTATTTGGATGGCTCGATTAAGGCCGAGGACAGGATAAAGTTGGTCAATTCCTTCAATGCCGGAGAGAAGGACGTGTTTCTTATTTCTTTGAAAGCGGGTGGGACAGGTTTGAATCTGACAGGGGCAGATATGGTTATTCACTATGACCCGTGGTGGAATCCGGCGGTAGAGGATCAAGCTACTGATAGGGCGTACCGGATCGGTCAGAAAAATTCAGTGCAGGTAATTAAGCTAATAACTAAAGGAACCATTGAAGAAAAAATATATGAGCTTCAGCAAAGAAAGAAAGAACTCATTGATGCAGTAATTAAACCAGGAGAAAATTTTCTCACCAAAATGAATGAGGCGGAAATCAGAAGACTTTTTGATGTTTGATACTGCCCTTCTCTATACTTTTCCAATTAATTCAGTTAAAATAGGGGTAGTGTGAATAGTTGAGGGGGGGTAATGAATTTGGCGAAGAGAGCAGGGCTGTTGGTGAGAGGCGGGTTATTGGCGGCAGCTTTACTGGTTTGGTTAGTGCCCGGTTTTGCTGTGGCGGCTGATTTGAAAAATGCTGCGGTAGAGGTTAGTCCGAAAAAAACAGGGGCGGTTGCTCAGTATACGTTAGGGTTTTATGTTAGTGGTTCGGGAGCTTTGACGGGAGGAAGAGACGAAATAACGATTTATTTCCCGGAAGGAACGGTAATTCCGGCTGCTTTCAGCCGCGATCTTCGTGCTGACAGTATTATTATAAATGGGTACAGTGTGGATTCGCGTTATGTGTATGCGAGTGAAGAACGGCTGATTGTTACTTTACCGCCGGAGGTTAATGTGCGGGGGTACGGTTATGTGGGTGTAATTATTGCCCAATCGACGGGGATAGAATTACCGCGCAAAGCGGGGAATCATTATCTGGAAGTGGAGACTACCCGTGACGGCAGGGCGAGTACAAATAGTTTTACGATTGAAGGGAGCAGTATTTCGCGTTTAGATCTGACGGCTTCTCCGGCTGCGGTTGATCAGTTTGCCGCTTTTGAATTCAGTTTTAGAACCGGCTCGGCGGGAGCCTTGGTCCCGGAAGAGGATGCAATTTACATCGAGTTTGACTCGGAAATCAGTTTGCCCCGTTCCATTGCCGGCGGAGATGTCGAGGTGGATGGTATAAAGGTACAGCCGGGCGGGGTGACGGTTGAGGAAAAAACGAAGACGGTAAAGATTGTTGTTCCGCCGGAAACGAAGATCGGGGGGCGGAATACGGTTGAGGTGAAGTTTGACAGCCGGGCCGGGATTAGAAATCCGCGTAAGGCGGGGACTTATCGGGTTAATGTATATACTTCTAAGGATTCGGAGAGTGTGGGGGAGAGTTATCGTGTGGGGATGTATCTTCTGTCTCCGGTAGTATCCGTCAGTCCTAATCAGGCCGGGGAAAAAAGTCAGTATTCGATCGGCTTTACGACAAGTGCTAACGGCAGTTTACAGGCCGGGAAGGATTATCTTTATTTGGAGTTCCCCTCTGATACATATATTTCTAATGGTATTTCCACTTCTTATGTGACGGTGAACGGGTTTAAAGCGCAAGCGGTGGATAGTTCACGCAGTAAAAGGACTGTGACGATTAAGGTGCCTTATGGGATTACGATTGGGGATGCGACTTATGTAAGTATTGTTTTTAAGGCCGAGGCGGGAATCAAGAATCCCGATAAGGGCGGGGAGTATCGGTTGGAAGTCAGTACATCGGCAGATAGCAGCATGGTTAAATCGAAGGCTTATACTGTTGTTGGGAAGAAAGAGGATGAGACAAGCGATGGGACGGGTTCTTCCGCTGAGGATGAAGACGAGAAGCTGAAAGTGGTGCTGTCTGCTTATGGAACCGGAAAATATGCTTCGGTAAAAGTTTCATTTCAGGCGGATGCTTTTGGTACTTTAAGCAGAGGGGATAAGATTTATTTCCTTTTCCCCAGTAATTTTACTGTGCCGGGAAGTATCAAGCCGGAAGAGGTTAAGGTTAACGGGCTGATAACGGAAGGTTTGGAAAGGATGGGGCAGGCGCTTGTAGTGACTTTGCCCGGCGGGTTTGATTTGGTTAATAAAGAGAAAATAGAAATAAGCATTAATCCGGGGGTAGGAATTAAAACTCCCGCACAGGAAGGGGTGTATAGTTTTTTCCTGTATTCCTCCCGTGAAATAAATAAGATTACGGATTATAAGGTGAAGATTAGTAATAATGTTCAAGATACGGAAGAAGAACCCGGTGATAAGATGCCGGCCGAGGGCAATATTGTCTTTAAAATTGGCAGTAAAACAGCTTATCATGGCAAGAAAGTTATTAATTTAGATGTGTCCCCGACGATTATTAAGGATTTTACAGTCGTTCCGCTGCGAGCCTTGGGTGATGCTTTGGGAGCAGAAACGGCTTATGATGGGGCGACGCGGACAGTAACGGTAAAATATGCGCAAAAAGTACTGGTGTTTTATATTGACTCAAATTTGGTGAAGGTTAATGATAGTTGGGTAGTTGCCGATATACCGGCTACGTTGTTGAATAACCGGGTGATGATTCCGGCACGTTTTGTGAGCCAGTCCTTCGGGGCGGCGGTGGTTTGGAATGAGGAAGCCCGGGAGGTAATTATTACGAAGTAATTATACAAAAAGTCCCCCGCCTATTTAGGCGGGGGACTTTTTACATAAAGGTATTTGAGAGTTTACTCGTCAATGGCTGGTTTAGATATAGAAAGTGGAGGCTTGTTAATTTTCACATTTTCTGAGAAAATAAACATACTTAAGTAAGTTTAAAAAGTATGTTAAAAAAGTAGGTTTAAGTTTGAGCAGAAAATTAAAGCAGGGATGTGTGTAATAAGTGGAAAGAAGAAAAAAGAGCCGGTTGCAAGGCCTAATGCGTGTGGTCTTAAGTGTGGGTTTGTGTTTGCTGTTAGTTGTGCCGGGAGCAAACTTGGTGGAGGGAAACTGTACCGGGAACTGTGCCGGGAACTGTGTCGGCAATTGTACGGGAAATTGTGTTGGAGAAAATTGTGCGGATGGCAAAGGGGCAGAGAAATATGATGTGATTGTGGTAGGCGGAGAACCGGAGGGAATCGCGGCGGCGGTAGCGGCGGCCCGAAACGGGCAGAGGACTTTGCTGATTGAGGAAGGGGAGGCGTTGGGCGGGTTGATGACGCTGGGCGGGTTAAACTTTCTGGATATGAGCTATGGGCCTAATAAAGAGTTGTTGACGAGAGGAATTTTTGCAGATTTTTATAAGGAAATGGGTAATGCTTTTGATCTTGCGGAGGCGCAGGAGTATTTTTTAAAGCTGGTGCAAAAGGAAGAGAAGCTGGATTTGCGGTTGGGAACGGTTTTTGTGGAACCGCTTTTGTCCGAAAAGACTATTACCGGAATTAGGGTCAGGGAAAAAGGGCAAAGCAGAGAATATTACGGGGCGCGCCTGATTGACGCGACTGTGGATGCTGATGTGGCGGCAGCGGCCGGTGTTCCGTATACGGTTGGAGCGGAGGATTACGGCCGTAAAGGGGAGTTGATGGGGGTAACGCTGGTTTTTCGGATTAAAGGGGTAAATTGGCCCTATGTTTTTGTTTATAATAATTTCATGCGGTTGCTTAGCAAGGTGAAGGCCGGTTGGGGCGATCCTTATGCCGGGGCTAACTGGAAGGTAGCTTGGGGTTATGGTCAGCAAGCTTTGGCATATCAGCCGCAGGATCAGCAGCTGCGTTTCCGGGGGCCTAATTTAGCCCGTCAAAAGGATGGGTCTGTGCTGGTTAATGCGTTGCTGCTTTTTGGCGTGGATGGGTTAGAGGCGGCTTCTAAGGCGGAAGGGATTGCCCGGGGAAAGGCGGAGCTGCCGTATATTGTCGAGTTTATGCGGGAAAGGTTCCCCGGTTTTGCGCGGGTAAAGTTGGTGGATACGGCGGAACGTTTGTATGTGAGGGAAACGCGTCATATTCAAGGGGAGTACCGGTTGACGATTACGGATGTTTTGGAGAACAGGGATCAGTGGGATCGGATTGCCCACGGCAGTTATCCGGTAGATATTCAGCCGACGGCTCCGGATAATTTGGGTAATGTGATTGGCAAGCCGGCACTGTATAGTATTCCTTTTCGTTGTTTGGTTCCTTTGCAGGTGGAGAATCTGTTGGTGGTCGGCCGGAGTGCTTCTTATGATTCTTTGCCTCATGGGAGTGCCCGCGTTATTCCGGTAGGAATGGCAACCGGGGAAGCGGCTGGGGTGGCGGCTGCTTATTCGCTGGAGAAGGAGCAGGGTTTTCGGGAAATAAGCAGAAATAAGGAGGCAGTTACGGAAATACAGGGAAGGCTGCAGAAGCAAGGAGCTTATCTGGTAGAGTATACGCCGCCGCGGCCGGCGGTGATGGAGCATTGGGCTTATCCGGGGTTGGCGGCGATGCGGGAGCTGGGGCTGGCGGCCGGAGGATATAGTAATAATTATCAGTTGGATACGCCGATTCAGTATTGGGATGCTAATTATGTAATCGGGCAGACTCTGGAAAGAACGGCGGCGCCGGTTGAAAATGCGGCCGGAGGTAGGCGGGGGAACAGTATTAAAAAAGCGATCGAGAACACTGAAAAGATCAAGAATACCGAGGACACTAAAAACGTCAAGAACACCGAGAACACCGAGAACGATGAAAACGCTGAGAACGTTGAAAACGTCAAGAACATCGAGAAGAAGGAAAAAGAGGGAAGCAGCAGCAAGGGGAGTGAAGTCTCTTTTACGGGAGGGGTAACGCGCGGCGATTTAGTTACTACGGTGGTGCGGCTTTTATTAGATCGGGAGGCAAAGCCGGAAGGCGCGGGGAAGCCGGATAACTTAGGCAGTTTGAATAGTTTGGATAGCCCCGCAGAAGCAAAGGCTTATCTGGTGGAGAAGGGGTATTTAAGTAAAGAGGCGGCACAGCATTTTTCTGATTTAGCGGCTAAGCCAACTTTCGGGGAGTTATATGCGGCGGGGGCTGCACTGCAAGCAGGCTTGCGGCAGGCAGAACTGCGGTAAGACGGAGCAGAACAAGGAAAAGCGAAGGGAGTTTCCGAAGCTGACGCAGAGAGTATTAGTTTGGTGGGCGGCGTTTCTTTGCCGGTTCACATAGAAGGCGAGCCGGTAAATAGTGGTGAATAGCAAACGAAAAAAGGGTAATTAACGTTTAATGTAGAATAGTAATGGAGATTAGCGCAAGGAATAAAGTAAAGCGGAGAAAGGTGTAAAAAGAACATTGAATAAAACTAATAAAAAGCTTCTGGTGTGGATCATACTGGGTGTAGTAGGGTGTTTGAGTATTTTGGCCGTTCTCTATACCATGTATGGTTCGAAGGGCTTATTCGGTTATAATTGGTTGCAACAGCCGGCTCCCGGGCCTGTGTTTGACGGGCGGCCGGGTTATGATGTCATTGTGGTAGGGGGAGAGCCGGAAGGGGTTGCGGCGGCGTTGTCTGCCGCTCGTAACGGATTAAAGACGCTGCTCCTGGAAGACGATGCGGCACTGGGCGGGTTAATGACGCTGGGTCAGTTGAATTTTTTGGATATGAATCATGGCCCTAATAATGAGCTTTTGACCCAAGGGATTTTTCAGGAGTTTTATCGGGATCTGGGGAATGCGTTTGATGTGGAAGAGGCTAAGGCATATTTTCTTAATAAGGTGAAGAAAGAGAAAAATATTACGCTTCTTTTAAACACCAAAGTAGTGGAACCAATTCTGGAGGGGGATATAATTAAAGGGGTCAGGGCGATACCGGCTAATGATCCAGATATGGAGTCAGTGGTTGTTACGGATTATTTAGGTTTGCGGGTTATTGATGCTACGGTCGATGCTGATCTTGCCGTGGCGGCGGGGGTTCCTTATACCATTGGCGGCGAGGATTATGGCGAAAAGGGGCTGCTGATGGGGGTAACGCTGGTTTTTGAGGTTGCGGGAGTTGATTGGGATCGCGTTATTCAGTACTTAAAGCATGAGGATGGGGATCCTCATTCCGGAGCGAGTAAGGTTGCGGCTTGGGGGTATGGCAAGGAGGCCATGGAGTATCAGCCTCAGGATCAGCAGATGCGCTTTCGGGGGCCTAATTTGGCCCGGCAAAAAAATGGCAATGTGTTGATTAATGCTTTGCTTATTTTTGGTGTAGATAGTTTAGATCCGGAGTCAAGGGCGGAAGGAATCGCCAGAGGGAAGAAGGAGATCCCTCATCTTATTGAGTTTATGCGGGAGAAATTCCCCGGCTTTGCCCAGACGGAGTTTGTCGGGACGGCGGAGCAGTTGTATGTGCGGGAGACACGGCATATCCAAGGGGAGTATCGGTTGACGATTACGGATGTTTTGGAGAACCGGGATCAGGAGGATAAGATAGGCTTTGGCAGTTATCCTGTTGATGTACAGCCTACCGGCCCCGGAAATTTTGGCAATGTGATTGGCAAGCCGGATCTATATAGTATTCCTTTTCGTTGTCTGGTTCCGCTGAAGGTGGAGAATTTGTTGGTGGTAGGGCGTAGTGCTTCTTATGATTCTTTACCTCATGGCAGTGCCCGTGTTCTGCCGGTGGGGATGGTGACCGGGGAAGCGGCAGGGGTGGCTTGTGCTTATTCGGTGCGGGAAGAGGCTTCTTTCCGGGAAATGTGTGGGTCGTCTGCGGCGCTGGAATGGGTGCAGAAAAGACTTAAGAAGCAGGGAGCTTATTTGCCGGATTATACGCCGCCGCGGCCGGCCGTAATGGAGCATTGGGCGTATCCGGGGGTGCGGGTTACTCGGGAATTGGGTCTGATTGAGGGTGGCTATGCGAATGATTATGGTTTGGAGCGGAAGATTAATAAGTGGAATTTAGAAAATAAGTTAAATAAGGTGCTGCGGGTCGCCCATGAAAGAAATCCCCGGGTGGAGCTGCGGCGAGTGGAGATTCCTTTGACGGTGACGCAACAGGAGATGGTGAGGGCGGTGGCCGAAGGATTGACCGGCAAGAAGCTGTCTTTTGTGCAGGCGCGGGCTCTTTTAAAGGAGAGGGGCATTCTCACAGAGGATTTGGAAAAAAGAATGAGCAACGGTACCGATAATTGGGAAGATAATCCCACTTTTGCAGAGATGTTGGTGCTTTTAGCAAATTTAGTGGAGGCGGTCATAGTTGTTGATTAAGCAAAAGTATCTCAAGACGGTTGCAGTCTTGTTGCTGATGATTGGAATTGGCACTTCGCTGGTGCTGGATTTTTATCGCATAAAGGCGGAACAGCAATATAATACGGTGGAAATATTGGTGGATTATGATGAGCTGCACACCTTGGCAGTAGCTCATCACGTTTCTTTGCAAACGGTGGCAGAGAGGTTTGGGGCGGCTGGGGCTACCGGTGTAGTAGTAAGGGAACGAAGTGTGGAGGAATTAAAGGACAGCGGAAAGCTGGTGATGCTGAAGGGGAGTGAGTTGGCTCTGCAGCAAAGCTTGAAGCCGGAATTTTTGGCAGGGCTCACTCCGGTAAAGGAGCATACTTATCTGCTGTTGGCAGAGCGGGGGTTGTTTACAGAGGTAGCGCAGAATTTGCAGGTGAAAAAAACCGGAGTAAAGGCTGCTCAGTATGGTGATTGGTATGTTGTTTCTCTTCCGCTTACCTTGAAGGAGCAGGAAAAGTTGGGGGTAGGGTTTCCGCATCAAGAGCTGCAAGCAATTAAGGGGGCCGGGTTGACGGTTATTCCGCGGATTAGAACCTGGGGGCAGGCCAGTTCGGAGTCTCTTGATGCTTTGGCGGAGTCGCTGCAGCGGTTACCGGGACTTTCGCTGCTGACTTTTAATGATGAGGTTTTACCGGCTAATTCAGGTTATTTGGCGGAGAAGCTTGGTGCTTTGCAGGTGCCGGTAGGAGTTTTTGAATTTTATAACCAGCAGGGGTTGAGCAATTTGGCGGTGTTGCTGGGAAAAAATGCGGTACGGGTACATTGTATTAGTGAAAATGATATGGCACGTTTAAATGAAGATGTGGCGATAGACAGGTTTAATTTGGCGGTCTCGGAAAGGAATATTCGGGCGCTGTATGTCCGCCTTTTTGGGATGAAACAGCCGGAAAAGGCTTTGGAGAAAGGGCTAGGCTTTATTAGTCAGGTAAAGGAGAACGTGCAGGCGGAGGGCTTGCAGGTCGGGCCAGTCAAAAAAATGCCCGGGCTGCCTTATTCGCGGTATCTGATTCTGGCAGTTGGCTTGGGCGTATTAGGTGGTGTGCTGCTTTTAGGCAAAAGTTTTTTGCCGCCTACGTGGACAGCGGTGGTGGGCTTGACCGGCTTCTTAGGTTGGGTGGGTTTGCTTTATGTGCAGCCTTTATTGGCTCGTAAAGCTTTTGCTTTGCTGGCGGCCGTGATTTTTCCGGTAATAGCGGTGATTACGCTGGTGCGGGAGGAAAAGCGGACGATACCGGAAACGCTGCTGGCCTTTCTGAAGATGGCGGGGATTAGTTTTATGGGGGCCGTGCTGTTGACGGGGCTGTTGGCGGATAAGTCTTTTTTGTTGAAGCTGAATCAGTTTAGTGGGGTGAAAATAGCTCATCTTGTGCCGCTGCTTCTTGTTCCGCTTTATTTTTTCTGGAAGAAGCATGCGCAAAATTTAGTGGGAGCAATCCGGAAGGTTTTAACGGCACCTTTACTGGTTTGGTATGCGTTGGCGGGTCTGTTTTTGCTGGCTGTAGTGGTAATTTACCTCCTGCGTACAGGGAATGATGCCCCTGTGCTGGTGAGCTCCGCGGAGGCTTGGGTAAGAGATACTTTGGATCAGTTGCTTTTCGTGCGGCCGCGTACGAAGGAGTTTTTAATTGGACATCCGCTGATGGTTTTGTTGTTGTATTATGGTTATACGCAGCCCAGGTTTCCTTTGCTCTTTTTGGGGATCATCGGGCAGATTTCTTTGGTGAATACTTATGCGCATTTGCATACTCCTTTGCTAATATCTTTAGTGCGTTCTTTCCATGGCCTTTGGCTGGGAATCCTTTTGGGACTGTTGTTGATAGTGGTGGTTCAGATTGCCACGAGATGGCTGGTAAGGAGGACTTCGGATGGCTAAAATAGTCCTTTCGGGATATTATGGGTTTAATAATGTAGGGGACGAAGCGATTCTTTATACTATCATCAGGACTTTGCTGGAAATAGATCTCGAATTGGAAATTACCGTATTGTCTGCCGATCCGACACAGACGGAAAAACAATATGGCGCAGCCGGGGTAAAGGTGGTTAATCGGTGGAGCGTTTTTGAGGTGCTGGGGGCTTTGGCTCGCTGTGATTTATTGGTGAGCGGCGGCGGGTCTTTGTTGCAGGATGTGAGCAGTGCCAAGGGGATTTTGTATTATTTAGGGATTATTTTTTTAGCCAGATTTTTGGAAAAACCGGTGATGATTTATGCGCAAGGAATAGGGCCGGTAACGAGGAACCGAAACAAGAGAATTACCGGGTGGGTTTTAAATAGTGTTAATAAAATTACGGTGCGTGATGAGGAATCCAAAGATGATTTGCGAGCCTTAGGAGTACAGCAGGAGATTACCATTACGGCTGATCCGGTATTCGGTTTATATAAGGCGGGGCTTGACGATAAAGTGGGTCGGGAAATTCTGGAGCGGTACGGGATTAAGAAGGAAGAAAACAAAAAGCTGTTAGGGGTATATCTGAGGCCGTGGGGGAAAAACGAGTATGTGTGGGCAGTGGTAGAGGCTTTGAATATAATGGCGGAGCAAGGTTGGAAAATTGTTTTTGTGCCGATGCATTTCCCGGTGGATATTACGGTGGCTAAAGAGGCGGTACAGCTTTTAAATAATGATCAGGCGGTAATTTTGAAGGAGAAGTATTCTCCGGCAGAGGTATTTTCTTTAACCGGGAATTTTGATTTAATTCTGGGTATGAGACTGCACTCCTTGATTATGGCTACGGTAACCGGGGTGCCGCTGGTGGGGCTTTCTTATGATCCGAAGATAGATCGGTTCTTGCGGCAAATTGGTCAGGTCGCTCTGCTTTCGACAACTAATCTGAAGGCACAGACGTTGGTGAAAATGCTTACTTGGGCTGATGAGAAGCGGGAGGATATTGTGCAAGAGATGGAGGCGAAGACTCAGGTGATGTATCAAAAGGCCTGGCAAACCGCACGTATTGCCATGAGCCTGCTTGAGGAAAAGCAGAAATTAGAATAGGAAAAAAACTGTTAAGGGGTAGTGGAAGTTGTTCAAGAGTATTGCGCGGGCTACGTTAATAATTATGGTTATGAATTTAGTAAGCCGCCTTTTGGGCTTTTTGCGGGAAACGGTGATTGCTAATCAATTTGGAGCGACTTCTTTTACAGATGCGTATTTGGTAGCTTATACTTTGCCGTATTTTTTACAGGCGGTATTAGGCATGGCGTTGGTTACATCGATTGTTCCGGTGGTGACCAAGTATCTGGTTAAAGGAGAAGAAAAGGAGGCCTGGCGGATCGCCAGTATCACTCTGAATTGGACGGCACTTCTGATGACGGTATTTACTGTGCTGGGCATTTTGGGAGCGCGGGTACTTGTTTTAATTACGGCACCCGGTTTTGATGAGAATACGGCCGACTTGGCTACTGATTTAACGATGATTATGTTTCCTTCACTCATTTTTATGGGAGTAGGAATGTTAATAACAGGGATTTTAAATGCGAAGAAATCTTTTGCGGCGGCTGCTTTTGCCCCTGGCTTCTCCAGCTTGATTATTATTTCGGCGGTTCTTTTGCTGGGCAGATACGGGATTCATTATTTGGCCTGGGGTACGCTGCTTAGTATGGTGGGGGCAATGCTGATTCAGCTGCCGGCCTTGCGGAAGATTGGGTTTCGCTATACTGGGGATTGGCAGATTCAGCACCCGGAGGTTAAGGGGATTTTTCTTAATTTGCTGCCGATTTTTTTGGGTACGGCTGTTAACCAGTTATATCTGGCCATTAATCGTTTTTTTGCTTCGGGATTGGCGGAAGGCAGTATTTCGGCGCTCAATTATGCCGGAAAGCTGATGAATCTACCGATGGGTATCTTTGTGTTGGCGGTCTCTTCGGCTATTTATCCTACTTTGGCGGAGCAGGCTTTTAAAGGGGAAAGAAAACAACTGGGGAGGACTCTGGCGCGGGGTTTGAGGCTGGTGCTGTTGGTAACTCTTCCGGCAGCGGCGGGGTTGATGGCCTTGAAAACCCCTATTGTGAAGCTGCTTTTTGAAAGAGGTGCTTTTGATGCGGTCGCTACAACAATGACGGCAGATGCACTTTTCTATTTTTGCCTGGGGATGTTTGCGGTTTCGGCTAATATGGTGATTACTAGGGCGTATTATGCTTTAGGGGATGTGAAAACACCGCTTTACTTGGGATTTTTGTCTATTGTCGTGAATATAGTGGCTAGTATAGCGTTGCTTCCATATATGCAGCATGATGGCTTGGCTTTAGCTAATACGTTGGCGGCGGCGTTTAATGCTTTCGCTATGTATGCTTTGTTAAAAAAGCATTTGCCGCGTCTTTTTATTTCCGATTTGTGCCGAACTGTAATTAAGTCTTTGGTCGGTTCAATCTTGACAGCGGTTGTGGCTCTGCTGCTTTATCGTTATTTGGACAGCACGCTTTGGGCGGCGCAGAATATACGTTTTTTGTTGGTGAAGGTCATGTGCAGTGTTGTGGCGGGAATTCTTGTTTATGGGATATCTCTTTTGGTTTTGCGGGAGGAGGAAACTTGGACTTTGTGGCGAAAATTTTGGAGTAAGGTGAAAAAGCAGGAAGAAGCAAGAAATTAAGAGATAAGA
>DHPU01000068.1:1659-12066 GCA_002407935.1 Peptococcaceae bacterium UBA5356 | reverse complement strand
TAAGAGATAAGAGATAAGAAGGAGGAGAAAAAATGCTGCTTGATGTTAATGCGATTAAGGAAATACTTCCCCATAGATACCCTTTCCTTTTGGTGGATCGGATTATGGAAATGGTGGAGGATCAAAGGATTGTCGGGTTGAAAAATGTCACGGCCAATGAAGAGTTTTTTCAGGGACATTTCCCGGGAAAACCGGTGATGCCGGGTGTTTTAATTGTGGAAGCTTTAGCCCAGACGGGGGCGGTACTGGTGCTTTCTAAGCCGGAAAATAAAGGGAAAATTGTTTATTTCGCTAGAATTGATAATTGTAGGTTTAAACGTCAGGTTGTACCCGGGGATCAGTTGAGGTTGGAAATAGAGGTTTTGAAATTAAAAGGACCGGTGGGGAAATGCCAAGCCCGGGCCTTTGTAGGGGAAGAACTGGCTTGTGAAGCTGAACTGACATTTGCGATGGGGTCATAGACAAATAATGCGAAAAGTGCTATAATTATAAATCGGTATTGTAAAAAGATTTTAAGTGATTTTGGAGGAATTAGGGGAGGGCGCGCACATGATAAAGATAATGGGCCCCTTAATATTGGCTTTTTTGCTGGTTTTCTTAGGAACACCTTTTGTGAAAAAACTGGCGTATAGAGTAAATGCGCTTGATAAACCTGAGGATCGTAAGGTACATACACAGATGATGCCCCGCTTAGGTGGGTTGGCTATTTGTCTGGGTTTTTGGGTAGCTGTGCTTTTAACTCAGGAAATGACGCGTGAGTTTTATGGACTTCTTGCCGGGGGACTTTTAATTACGTTAGTCGGAATAGTTGATGATATTAAAGGGGTTTCGCCCCGCCAGAAATTATTGGTACAGGTTTTGGCAGCTTCTTTGGTTATTTTAGCGGGAGTCCGGGTAGACTTTGTAACCCATCCTTTTGAACAGGTTATTTATTTGCAGTATTTAAGTTATCCTTTGACTTTGTTATGGATTATTGGGATTACTAATGCCGTAAATTTGATTGATGGCTTGGATGGACTGGCAGCAGGAGTTTCGGCGATAGCGGCAATAACGTTGGGAGTTGTGGCTTTTTTGGAAACGTCCCAGGAAGCGGCAATTTTAGCGTTTATTTTGGCAGCGAGCATTTTGGGTTTTCTGCGCTATAATTTTCATCCGGCACAAATTTTTATGGGCGATACAGGTTCTTTATTTCTCGGTTTTAATTTATCGGTGATCGCGATTATCAGTTTGACGAAAAGTGCTACGGTTATTTCGCTGTTATTGCCGGTAGTAATTTTAGGCATACCAATTGCGGATACGCTTTTTGCGATTGTACGGCGTTATTATCATGGAAAACCGATTTTCAGTGCAGATAAGGAGCATCTTCATCATCGCCTTCTCAAGCTAGGCTTGACTCATCAGCGAACGGTGTTGTCTATGTATGCGGTGAGTGCTGTTTTGGGTCTTTCGGCAGTTATTATGGCGGTAGTTACTACGGCTCAGGGAATGTTAATGATGGTGGCGCTGATTCTTGGTTTTAGTATTATTGCTGAAAAGCTGGGCTTGTTAAGAGCACGGCAGATTTACCAGCAAGGGCAGACTAAGAAGCCGTCTCATGATATTGCTAAATGAAACGGCGAAATAGAAAGCCGATTTTAGAGGAAATATGAGGTGAAGGTAAAAATGAGGTTGCGTGGAATTGTTATTGTGGGAGCGATTCTCTCTATTACAGTAGGTTTTGTTTTGGGTAGAACGGTTGTGGCTAATTCACCTGCTCCAGGGTCTAATGCGGATCCGGTTGTTTCTAAAAGCTATGTGGACAAGGCTATGCAGGATAGGGTTGGCGACTTGGAAAAAAAGGTGGCGGAGCTTATGGTACAAGCTCAAGCTCTCCAAAGTACGATTAATGAAGTACAGTCTAAGAACATAAAAACATCGTCAACATCTACACCGCCATCCACAACACCGGAGAAACCGGAGAAACCGGAGAAACCGGCAACACAGGAGAAACCGGATTCGGAAATAACACCGGAGAAACCGGCGCAGGGTTCGGTGATTGGCAAAACAGCTTATATTAATACACAGAGTACTGTGAATTTGCGGAGCGCTCCGACAACAGAGGCAAGTATTATTGGGAAGGTTACGAAAGATGACACGTTGCTTATTCAGAAAGAAGAAAACAAATGGTATAGTGTTAAATTAAAGGATGATACAGTTGGGTGGATTGCCGGCTGGCTGGTCACAGTGAAGTAAAGTTTTAGGGAGCCTGAGGGCTCCCTAAAACTTTAGCACAAGGTTAAATATGAACAACTGCCTTTTTAGAGCAGAGGGGAGAATAAGCGGGCTAGAGATTCGATAAAGTGGTGACCGAAGGAGCGTTGCTGGAACTCGGCAAGCTCTAATTTTTTGGCATTTTGCAGGTCGTCGAGAAAATCCTTTTTCAGCTGCGAAGCTGTTTCTTGGCCATAAATAAAGGCATTCACCTCAAAATTAAGGCTGAAGCTGCGTTGATCCATATTAGCCGAGCCGATGGAGGAGACAATTCCGTCGACGGTTAGAACCTTAGCGTGAATAAAGCCTTTTTGGTAAAAGTAGATTTCTACTCCTGCGGCGAGGAGTTCTTCCAGATAGGACATGGCAGCCCAATATACAATTTTATTATCAGGTTTACCCGGTAGGAGAAGCTTGACATCAACTCCGCTTAAAGCGGTTGTTTTTAGGGCGGTCAGGATACTTTCATTAGGGATAAAATAAGGAGAGGTAATGTAAACGGATTTTTCGGCGGCAGCAATGGAGTAATAGTATACTTGCATAATGGCTTCCCATTGAGTATCGGGGCCGCTGGCCGTTATCTGAACGATGCGGTTGCCGGCTTGGTTATTGGGGGGGAAAAGAGTGGCATGATTTTGTTCGCAGGATTTTTTAGTGGCAAAATACCAGTCTTGCAAAAAAATACGCTGCAAAAAATGGACGGAGTTACCTTTCAACTGCAGATGGGTATCCCGCCAATAACCGATTTGTGGATTTTTTCCTAAGTAGTCATCACCGATGTTCGCTCCGCCGATAAAGCCGATCAGACCGTCAATCACAAGGATTTTACGGTGATTGCGGTAATTTATTTTGCGATGAAAGGGCCAGCGATTAACGGGGAAAAAAGCCGCTACCTCCACGCCGGCTGTACGCAGTTTTGTCAGAAAATTCTTAGTAAGGTTTCGTGAACCCAAGCCATCATAAAGGACACGAACTTTGACTCCGGCACGGGCTTTTTTACAAAGAAGCGCGGCTACGGTTGTACCGATCTGGTCATTGCGGAGAATATAGGTTTGGAGGTGAATGTGTTCCTGAGCGTTTTCCAGAGCCTGTAGAAAAGCCGGAAAAATTTCTTCTCCATTGTTTAATATGGTAACTTCATTGTTAATAGTAGGCGGAAAGTCGGCATTATTATAAATAAGCCGAATTAATTGGGAGCCTTCTTCGCATTTAGGAAAGGAATCATCAAAAGGATAAATGCAGTTATTGAGGATTTTCTTTTTGGCGGCAATTCTTTTTTTGCGGAATTGTCGACCAAAAATCAGGTAGAGTAGAAAGCCAATAACGGGTAAAAAAATCAAGACTAAAAGCCACGCCAGTGTTTTCGAGGGGTCACGTCTTTCCAGGATAATCAGTAATCCGGCAAAAAACACGAGGGAGGCCAAAATAAAGTAGAGGATGCTTGAGATGCTAAGGTTAAATAACATGATTTTACTCCCCATTTTTATTAATAAACCTCATTGCTATTCTCTATAATCTAATCTATTTTATGTTTCATGTCAATATTTCTGCGTTTTTCTCAATAAGACGCAATTAAGATTAATAATAGTAAAAACTAAGATTAATAATAGTAAAAACCATGGAGGGCAATAATAAGCAAGAATAATTAATTGACAAGAAAAGGGTAAGGGAATAAAATAGAAACGGGTGACTGACTGTTCGGTCGGAAAGATGAGTAGCAGAAGGAAAGAGGGAAGAAGATGAGTAGAAAGAAACGATTAGTTACATTAGCGATGTTTTTATTATTTATGCTCTGTTTTATGTTAGCCGGCTGTGGGGCTTCGAAGGATAAGGAGAAGACAGCAGATGCAGAGAAAGAGAGCAGGATTCCGGTTACGGTGGAAAGCGTACATAAAGGAACCCTGGAACGGAAAATTCCCTTGGGAGGTCTTTTACAAGCCCAAGAGGAGGTTTTTCTGGCGGCCAAAAATCCTATACTGAGGATTGAGAGTGTGCCTGTGGAAGTAGGAGATTATGTAGCCGCCGGCACTCCTTTGGTGATTTTTGATGCGCGAGAATTAGATTTACAGTTAGAGCAGGCGCAATTAGCTTATGAGCGGAACCAAGAACTCTATGAAGCAGGGGCGGTTTCGCAATTCCAATTGGAGCAAGCAGAAACGGCGTTGGCTAATTTGCAGTTACAGAAGGAGAACAGTATTCTTACTACGGCAATTAGTGGGTTTGTGGCATCGGTTACTGCTATGGAAGGACAGTTAGCGGGAGCGGCTCCGTTGGTTTCGGTGGTGAATACTGAACAGTTGGAATTAACGGTACAGGTGGGGGAAAGCTATGTGACTAGGTTAAAAAAGGGCCAGGAGATGGCGGTGAAGGTAGCGGCAGTATCGGAAAAGCCTTTTCGGGCTGTGATTAAGACGATTGCTCCTCAGGCGGATGCCCGGACGAAAGCTTTTCCTATTACTTTGGTGATGAAAAACAGCCAAAATAAGGTTAAGGATGGCATGTATGGGGAGGTTGAATTAGTTATCGACAGGAGAGAGGATATTCTGGTTATTCCTCAGTATGCTGTTTTGGATGATGAGCAAAAGAAAATTGTTTATGTGGTGGAAAGTGAGCAAGCGCAAAAGAAGGAAATAGAGCTGGGTTTGACTTTGGGAGATCAGGCAGAGGTGGTAAGGGGACTCAGCGCAGGAGAAATGCTGGTGATTGAAGGACAATATGGGATTAAAGAGGGAACTGCGGTAACTTCGGTGGTAAGAGGTGAAGGTAAATGAAGCTCCCTGATTTAGCGGTAAAACGTCCGGTGGCAATTATCATGGTTTTTTTGGTTGTTTTGCTGTTGGGCGCGGTTTCGATGAGCAAGCTAAAGATGGATTTGTTCCCGGAGTTGGATTTACCCATGGCGATTGCACTTACTTCTTATGAAGGAGTTGGACCGGAGGAAATAGAAAATTTGGTAACGCGTCCTATTGAAGGAGCCTTAGGTACAGTTAATGGGATTAAAAATATTAGTTCGGTTTCGTCTAAGGGCAGCTCGTTGGTTTATGTAGAGTTTGCTTGGGGGACAGATATGAATTTTGCGGTAACGCAGATGCGGGAAAAAATTGATTTTGTTAAAGCGATGTTGCCGCAAGATGTGGAAAAAACGATGCTTTTTAAGCTGGATCCCAATATGATGCCGATTATGGTAATGGGGTTCGGGGGTAATTTGGATTTAGTAACTCTTGATAAGTTGGCGAATGATGTCATCAAGCCCCGTTTGGAAAGAATTGAGGGGGTAGCTTCTGTAACTGTGACCGGAGGGGTGAAAAGGGAAATTTGTATTTCGGCCATTCCTCAGCGCTTGCAGGCTTATGGCCTTTCGCTGGACAGTATTGTTGCTTATCTGCGCATGGAAAATAGGAATACTGCGGCAGGAACGATTGAGGAAGGGTTAAAGGAGCATGTGGTACGGGTAACGGGAGAGTTCAAGAGCATTTCGGAAATTGAGGATCTGCGCTTGCCTTTAACCTCCGGAGGGTATGTCCGGTTGGGGGAAATCGCCCGAGTGGAGGATACTTTTAAAGAAAAAAAAGAGTATGTTTTTATGGATGGAACCCCCGGGGTGCAAATTACGGTACAGCGTCAGTCGGATGCTAATACGGTAAGGGTTTCCACGGCGATTAATCAGGAGATAGAAGAGATTAAAAAACTATTACCCAGTGAAGCTGATTTTAAGGTAGGACTTGATCAGGCTTCTTTTATCCGCTTGGCTATCCGGCAAGTAACCTCCAATGCTTTGGCGGGGGCTTTTTTGGCTGTTTTAATTCTTTTTCTCTTTTTGCGTAATTTGCGTAGTACGTTGATTATTGGTGCGGCTATTCCGATTTCTATTATTGCCACCTTTATTTTGATGTATTTTGGCGGACTTACCTTAAACCTTGTTTCTTTAGGAGGGCTCGCTCTTGGTGTGGGGATGATGGTGGATAATGCAATTGTTATTTTGGAGAACATTTATCGTCACCGTCAAGAAGGGCTGTCCCGTTTTAACGCGGCTCGCCAAGGCGCTAATGAGGTGGCTCTTGCTGTCACTGCTTCTACCTTGACGACAATTGCGGTTTTTTTACCGATTGTTTATGTGGAAGGGATGGCTTCACAGATTTTCCGCCCAATGGCTTTGACGGTTTCTTTTTCGTTGATTGCTTCTTTAATGGTTGCCTTGACCCTTGTTCCGATGCTATCTGCAAAGCTTTTAAAGCTTGAGGGGAATGGGGGGAAGCAGAACAGGTTATTTGCTTGGTGGGGAAACGCCTTAAGTGGGTTGGAAAAAAAATACCGAGCTTTATTAACTTGGGCACTTGATCATAAAAAGAGGGTTGTGGGGCTAGCTTCAGCTTTAATTATCATTAGTGTTTGTTTGATGCCTTTGGTAGGGATGGAGTTTATGCCGAAACAGGATACCGGTGAATACACGATAAGTATTACGTTGCCTAATGGTACCGCTTTGCGGGAAACCCAGCGGGTGACAGATTTGGTGGTAGGGTATCTGCAGGAGCTGCCGGAACAAGAGTGGGCGTTGTATGCGGTAGGCTCAGGGAGCGGGATGATGAGTTTTAGCTCCAGTCCTGAAACGGCGATGATTAGGGGAAAATTGCAGGAAAAGCTGTCTCGGACACGAACTATTGATCAGGTCTTGGATGAATTAAGGAGTAAATGTGCCGGGATTCCCGGGGCTAAGATCGAGATAACAGGGTCCGATATGAATATGGGGACGGCCTTCACTCCCATCGAGGTTAATCTTACCGGAGATAATCTGGAGGTTTTGCAGGCTCTGTCTGATACTTTTGCCGAGCGCATTAAAACGGTGGAGGGAACACGGGAGATAAAGACTAGCTTAGAGGATGGGCGGCCGGAGCTGCAGATCCAAATTAATAGGCAAAAAGCTAATCAGTATGGAATTAATGGCGCACAGTTATCCTCCTTTTTGGCTACGGCAATTAATGGTACAACGGCGACTAAATACCGTCATAAAGGGGAAGAAATAGATCTTCGTGTCGTCTTGGATACAACTTACCGTGATAATCTGCCTAAATTAGGGTCTTTAACAATTTTGTCACCTTCCGGGGCTTTAATTCCGGTGGGAGAGATTGCTAGTTTGCAGCCCAAAACGGGGCCTACGCAGATTGTCCGTTATAATCAATCCAGACGTGTTTCGATTACTGGCGATATTATCGGACGGGATCTGGGAAGCATTATGAAGGATATTCAGCAGAACCTAGGTGAAATACCGATACCGCCCGGGATACAGGTAGAATATGGCGGAGCTAATAAGGAGATGCTGGAGGCTTTCGGGGATCTGACGATAGCGTTGCTTTTGGCGATACTCTTGGTATATATGATTTTAGCGGCACAATTTGAGTCTCTGTTGTATCCGTTTGTGATTATGTTTGCGATACCGCCTACCTTGATTGGTGTAGTTTTTTCTTTGTTATTTACTAGGCAAACGTTGAGCGTACCTACCTTTATCGGGGTAATTATGTTAGTGGGTATTGTGGTGAATAATGCGATTATTTTAGTGGACTATATTAATACTTTGCGGAAAAGAGATGGGATGGAGCGTCGGGAAGCGATACTTAAAGCGGGGCCGACCCGTTTAAGGCCTATTTTGATGACTACGCTAACTACGGTATTAGCACTTCTTCCTCTTATTTGGGAGAAGGGAGAAGGAGCGGAGCTGTCTGCTCCGATGGCTACGGCGGTGGCTGGCGGACTTACTTTTTCTACATTGATTACTTTGGTTTTAATCCCTTGCGTGTATGTTTTAATGGATAATTTTAGTATGAAGATAAAAAGGCTGTTGGGCAGAGAAAAAAGAAAAGCAACCGAAGCAGCTGAAAACCTATCGGCACCAGCAGGAGGAGAATAAGATGTCTGAGAACCCTGTTTATCCTGTTCAGTCGAAAAAGCAATTGATTATGGAAGCCGGACTAGCCGTTTTTTCTCAAAGAGGGTTCCATAAGGCGAAAATAGAAGATATCGCTCAAGAGGCCGGCATCGGCAAAGGCACGGTTTATGAGTATTTTATTAGTAAGGAGCAGCTTTTTCAGGAGATTTTGCGAGAAGGAATGGAGTCCTTTGATGCTGCGATTCACGAGAGAGAGTTGAAAGAAGGCAGTAGTAGAGAGAAGCTGCTCGAACTAGTTCGGCAAAGTATTCTGCTTGGACAGCGCTATCGGCCTTTGGCGCGTAGTGTGATGTCGGAAATAACTCTTTTTGATGAGTCCTTTCGCACTTGGTTAATGCAAATACATTATGAGCGGTTGCTTTTTATTCGGAAGATTGTGGAGGAGGGAATTAGCAGAAAAGAGCTGCGCCCGATTAACGGGTTGCTTTTTGCCAGGCTTTTTTATGGCGGGATGGGAATGATAGTTAGTCCTTATGAGCAAACCATTTTACAGGATGAGAAGATTGAACGGCTGGCAGAAGAGACGGTAGATTACTATTTAAAGGGGATTGGTGTGAAAGAGCGCAAGTGAATAATGGCTTACTGGTAAATAATTGAATTTACCAGTTTTTATCAATTCCTAACGTAATCTGATAGCGGTAAAGAGGTAGCTTAACATATATTGAATATTTTATAAAGATTAAACCTTTAACGGCTCCTCCAAGCATAACCTCGGCTTAAGAATTATGTTTGACACCATGCTGGGGGATAATGACCGTGCTCCTTTTCGAATTCCGGGCATTGGTGCCGTAACAGAACCCTTACCTATTCCCTTATCGTAAGTGCCGATAATACCGAAAGCAAAACGATTACCAGAAACATTCAAATTCCTCCGCTAAAAGCCTCCGACCAAATGAAATACAAAGCCGGCTTGGAAGGCTTGGAAAACGGCACAACTTGGTTTGTCCAAGACCCCGTCAATGCCGCAACCGGCAACTTTATCAAAAGCAATACCGATATCACCATCGACGGCTATAATCCCCTGTCCTTTACCCGCTTCTATAACACCATGGATAACTGGCAAGGGATCCTCGGACTCAACTGGCATCATAACTATGAATTTAAACTGACCAAAGTCGGCGAACAAATAAAAATTACCTTTGACGACGGGCATTTGGAGGACTTTACCTTAAATGAGGACGGCACCTATACCGCAATGCCCGGAAAATATGGTAAGCTTGAAGACCTGAAGAATGGCGAATATAAACTGACTCGAAAAGACAAAACCGCCTACTACTTCTCTCCCGAAGGCAACCTAACCGCTCTTGAGGATCTAAAAGGCAACCGTACAGAACTGACCTACCAAAACGGCCAACTGCTCAAAATCCAAAACAAATGCGGCTTTCTAGAATTCGAACACAACGGAAACCACCTCGCCAAAATAACCGATACAGCCGGCAGAACCGTCCAATACGGCTATACCGACGGAAAACTGACCAGTGTTAAAGATGTCGAAGGAAATACATACACCTATCAATACGATACCCAGCACAGACTCACCAAACTAATCGACCCCCTGAACAATGTCACCATTACCAACCTATACGATGACAAAGGCCGTACCACCGAGCAGACCATGGCCGATGGCGTAACAAACGGATTGGCTTATGACGACACCAACCTGACAACCACCCTTACCCAGAGTAACGGCAGCCAAATCATCTACAAATATGACCAAGACTACCGAATATACGAAAGAGTATACATCAACGGTACCGAAAAATTGGTTTTCAATGACAACAACCAGATAACCTCATTTACCGACCAAAACGGGAACACCTATCACTACGAATATGACCGAAACGGCAATATCACCAAAGAAACTAATCCTTTAGGTTTAGTCACAGAGTATATCTATGATGAAAACAATATGCTGACCTCCCTCAAAAATCCGGATGGCAGTACCTACACATATCAATATGATGCCAAGGGCAATCTGTATTCTGCCCAAGATCCTTTGGGCAGAATAACCCAAATGACCTATAACGACAAAGGGCTTCCCGTTCAAGTGACCCTTCCCGATGGGACTTCTTCTACCCTTGAATATGACGCCAGAGGGAACATCATCACCATCAGCGATCCCTTAGGCAACAAGACACAGAATAAATACGACAACCTCAACAGAATTATCGGCATTACCAAGCCTGCAGGCAACAAAATTGAATTCCAATACACCC
>DHPU01000068.1:0-1461 GCA_002407935.1 Peptococcaceae bacterium UBA5356 | reverse complement strand
GATGAAGAGGGCCGGCCGACCGAATACCAATATAACGGCATGGGGAAACTGATTGCTAAAATTGATGCTGTCGGCGGTGTAACCAAATATGAATACGACAACATGTGGAACCTTAGCAAAGTCACCCTGCCCAACGGCGCTACCACCCAATATAAATATAATGCCGCAAACCAACTGCAATCCGTTATCGACCCAGCTGGTAACTTCACCACCTACGAATACGACGCCAACGGTAATCTCACCCAAGAAACAGACCCGAACGGCAACAACAGCCGCTATACCTATGACGCCCTCAACAGGCTTATTCAGGCTGCCAATGCCCAGAACGCCGTAACAAAATACGAATACCGCTACGACGGCAAACTCCGGAAAATAATCGATGCCCTCAACGGAACTACCGAATACAACTATGATGCCGCCGGACAACTTACCGGCATCCAAGATGCCCTCGGCGCCCAAACCACCTACCAATATAACAAACTTGGTCTGGTAACCTCCGTCAAAGACGCCAGAGGAGCCGTGACCAAATACGAATACAATCCCAACGGCCAAATTACCAAAATTACTAAAGCCGACGGAACCACCGAACAAAATGCCTACGACAAAAATGGCAACTTAATTAAACAGATTGATGCCCAAGGAAAAGTTACCATCTACGCCTATGACAACAGGGACAGACTGACCTCCAGCAAAAATGCCGCCGGCGGAGTAAAAACCATTACCTATACCGCAACCGGTCAGATCGCGGCCCTCACCGACGAGAACGGCAACAAAACAAATTACCAATATGATAAACTGGACAGACTGATCGCCGTAACCGATGCCCTCGGTGCCAAAACCATCTACACCTACGATGCCGTCGGTAACCTTACCGAAGTACACCAATATGTGGGCGTAACCAAAGAAACCATTGCCGCCATGAAATTGCCGCGCGGGAAGACCCCTTATCAGCCCAGCCTGACTGAACAAGTCACCAAATATAAATATGACGTCCGGGGACTCCTGATCGAAGAAAAAAACCCCGCTAATAAAGTAACGATCTATACCTATGATCCAAACGGTAACCTTACTTCCCAAACTGACCAACAAGGCTACACCACCAAATACGCCTACGATCCGGTCAATAACCTCCAAAAAATAACCTACCATGACGGCAAACAAGTAGAATACCAATATAACCCCCTCGGTCAAGTCGTCGGGATGAAAGATTGGCTGGGGGAAACAACGTATGAACTGGATGCCCTGGGGAGACTGCGGAAAATAAAAGATTACCAAAATAAAATAACAGAATACACCTGGAGCAACACCGGAGAAAAACAATCCATCAAATACCCGGATTGCAGTCTGGTAACCTACGAATATGACTTACTGGGGCGGCTTACCAAAGTAAAAGATGCGCAGAAAAAAGTAACAACCTACCAATACGATAAAAACGGCAACCTCCTTCAAGAACTACTGCCC
>DHPU01000051.1:15391-17246 GCA_002407935.1 Peptococcaceae bacterium UBA5356 | reverse complement strand
CGCCGGTGTGGCCATAAGCGTAGACGGCCCTCCATAGCCGTAGTTATTCACTGCCCGCACCTGAAAGCAATAGGTTGAGCCATTGTTTAGTTTCCTAAAGGTATGGCGGTATTCATCGGTAGCTCTAATCCACTGGATATCGTTGGTAATAGGAATTATGTAACTAGAGCGCACTTCATAATAAGCAATACCGCCGGTTCCGGTATCTGACGGTGCGCTCCAGGTCAGGGCAACCTGGTTGGCATCGGTGATTGCAGCTACATTCAACGGCTGCCCCGGTGGGTATCCCGGTGCTTTATTAATGGAGACCACCGCTCCATTGCCGTCGCTGTTGACCGCCCGCACCTGAAAATTATAGGTAGTGCCGTTGGTCGGACTGGTAAAGGTGTAGGTGGCATAGCAGCTTTCTATTGTGCCGCCTGACCCTACCGAGCCCGCCACGCCACCGACACCAACAAGATAGCCGAAGCCGGAAACCGGCGCAGAGCTGACCTTACCGGTGGCAAAGCAATTTGTTACGCTGCCGTTTACGGAACCCGCTAATCCGCCCACATTCTGGGAGGATCCCAGGCCGATCACATTGCAGGTTGCATAACAGCTTGTCATACTGCCTGATACCCTGCCAGCCACGCCACCAACACGGTAATTGCCGCTGACCGTGCCACCGGTAACCGAACAGTCAGAGATTACAGCAATATCGCCCGTCACACCACCAACATTTTCTCTGCCTATAATGCTTACATTCGCCAAGTTAAGATTTGATACAGAACCCTGAACTACACCAAATAGTCCAATGTTGTCCTGTTCCGGAGCATTAACCGTCAAATTGCTTATAATATGATGGTTGCCGTTAAAAGTACCGGTAAAGGCATTACTGCTTGTACCAATTGGCGTCCAGTTTTCATAAACCGACAGATCAAGGTCTGTTGTCAGTTCAACGACTCTGCCCCCAAAATTAAATGCAGGGCCGTGATTGCCATTTACAATGTCCGCCAGCTCTTTCAGCTGTGCTTCACTGCTGATTGCAAACTGGCTCGCATTTTTGTTATCATCGTACCAGGCATAATCTGACGTCACACCGAACATCGCAACCCGCACGCCCCCCGCTACACTCACAGTGATTTGGGGCAGCTCTACACCGTCCGCCAATGTGTGGCCCTCGGGCAGCACCGGGATGAAAATGTAATCACCCTCGGCGTCACTGTTGTATTCTGTTTCCGGCGACCATGTTATCGTAAGCGTCATATCAATCGGTTCGATCGGTTGCAGTTCCCCGGATTCCTGCTCCCCCGGGTCCTGTTCTGGTTCTTCCTGAATGAGTTCCGGTTGGTTTTCCTGCCCGGTCTCTAGTGCAACGGATTCCTGCTCATTCACTTCAGTTGCAAGACGAACTGTAGCCGTCAGTGTTTCCGGCAGATTCAATTCAGACTCACAGGTACCCAAGGCCACATTTTGCACCGCAATTTCCTGTGCCAGGTTCGCGAAAGCAATAATTTCACCCCCAGCGTCGATGGGTAAAACAACAGTTTGCCCTGCTGCCGCTGCCGGCATCCATACCGATATTATAACAGCGGCCAGCATCATGGCTAGGTACTTCTGAAGCGGTCTGTTTTTGCTCATATTGGCTCCTCCATCTCCGTTCTTCTGCGGCTGGTCAGAAAACTAACGTCACATTATCATAGACATACTGCTTGCGACAAAATATAATGACTACAGTCATTATATTTTGTATCTTTTAAAAAATCAATTATGAAGGAGTTTCGCATAAGGTGAAAATGGAAAAGCCCAACCGCAAAAAGGAACAAGCGGCCAAAACGAAAGAGAAATTATACGCAAGTGCCGGGAGGCTCTTTGG
>DHPU01000051.1:13858-15205 GCA_002407935.1 Peptococcaceae bacterium UBA5356 | reverse complement strand
GGTGTCCAAGGGGACATTTTATGTACACTTTGAATCCAAGGATGCTCTGATCGCCTCTTTTCTGTCCGATTATGTGAGCCAGGTGGATGCGGACTACCAAGCCTATCTTGATACGCTGCCTGCCGAGACAAAGGCATCTGATATCCTCCTTGCTCTTATAGGGAAAATAGCCGATGTTATCGCCGATATTATCGGCTATCACAGAATGAGGATGGTCTATAAGGTACAGCTTACTGAAGCTATTAATATGGAAGCAGTCAAGGGCTATAATAGGGAGCTGTATAAAATGTTTGCCGATGTACTTGACAAAGGCATGCAGCGGGGTGAATTCAAAACTGAACTGCCCCTTGACATTATGACCAGGCACTTTGTAATGGCCATTCGGGGGCTTTGCTACGAGTGGTGTATACGGTACCCCGACTTTGATTTGAAGGAGCAAGCTCTGGCACATTTTAAATTACTGTTGACAGGGATTGAGGGTGTGGGTGCCAGGCACCGGACTTATTGACTTATTGTGTTGAAGATAACAGGTAAAAAATATCTTTCTGAAGTTATAGTCAGAAACCCGGTATATTCAGAAATGATTTCAAGAGAAAGATCCTCGGTTAAATGATCTTTATAACTTTGCATTTAGCGGCGGGGGAGTTCTCTGCGCTAACAATCAAATTCAATTTAGCTAATTTAAGCGGATGTTTGATTTAACATAAATCAAACCACTTTCGGTTTCCCGGCTTCTCTCAAAACTTTGCTGCCGATCAGGAAAAACCCCTGGATAAAGATAAGAATACCGGTTCCGATAAGCATCCATTCTATTTTAATAGAATCTGAAATTGGCCCAAATATCAGCATGCCCAGAGGCATCATGGATGTTGAGATCATTACAGTAACGCCGAAAACTCTGCCTAAAAAGCTTTCTTCCACCTTTTCCTGTAATAAAACGGTTGAAGGTGTGTTAAAGAAAGGAATTGAAACCCCGATTATGCCAAAAAAGAATAAGTAAATCCAAAAGACCGGGACAATTCCCAATGCAAATACACAGATCCCATTCATAACACTTGCCAAAAATAATGTATGGGTTTTATTTTTAAAGCCTCCCCATGTGGCTATGATCGCCCCGCCCGCCATCATTCCCAGAGAAAAAGAAATTTCCAGTGCGGAAAGACGCCAGACCTCTTCTCCAAAACTGCGTACTACCTGAAGAGGGGTCAGAAATGAAGCAGGCGCAATCAATATAAAGAAAATCGCGTAGAACAGAAGAAATAATTTGAGGAAATCATGGTTTTTTATATATTCCGCACCAAGTTTCAGGTCAGTGATATAGTCGTTTGTTTGCTCCTGCAGTGCTTT
>DHPU01000051.1:11558-13725 GCA_002407935.1 Peptococcaceae bacterium UBA5356 | reverse complement strand
GCATGAACCGGTATATGAAGAAAGAAAAGCACTGTTGTGATGGCAATTGCTGCAGTAATTACATCAATAAAAAATATCATTTCGATGGCAGTCACTGTAAGCAGCAAGGCACTGATGGCAGGAGAGGCCAGCAATGTAAGGGCTTGAATACTTCCATTGATTCCGTTTACTTTAGTCAGTTTATCTTCGGGAACAAACTGCGGAAGAATAGCCCCGATAGCTGGTGTTTGAATGCCTGTCCCTACGGCACGGATAGCATACATTAAAAAGAGCAGCCAAAATTCTTCATATCCCATTAAAAATGTGATGGCTAAAAAAAGTGTCGCAGTTGCAACCAAAGCATCAGCCAGAACGATCAGCATTTTTCGATTATAACGATCAGCCCATACCCCGGCAATAGGAGAAAGAACAAAGGTGGGCAGAAACCCGCATAAAACAGCGATGGTCATCATCATACCTGACTGTGTATTCAAGACGATATACCACATGATCGCATATTGAACAAGAGAGGAGCCAAACAGTGATGTATTCTGGCTGAACAAAAAAAGAACCGAATTCTTTTTCCACATTTTCATAACATCTTCATTAGCTGAATTCACTTCATATTTCCTCTCATTATATTTATTGCTGCCTGATGCGTTCAGCCCAGTGAACCTGACCGGGTTTGACTTTTTTAGAAGCTGATTTGAGACATGCTGCGGAAATAATTCTAACATAATCAGAATTGTAATCAAAATACCAGGGAAAATTTGCAACCGAGAAGATTCTGGTGAGTAGCGATTATGGTGAGCTTTTTTACCGGTACCTCATGTCGATCCCAGCAGAATCCTATATCAACAAAATTGGAGGGCATGCCCGCATCTACCAGCAAGCAAATGCGATTCATCCCAAATGACGCAGGATGTATAATAGTATTTTGGCCACATACCTCCACATCTAATTCCAGCATCTCGATACCAGAAGCAATTTTCATAAGCATAATGTTACTACCTCCTAACTTATTACAAGTCCAGGTTTTCGTCCGCACCTCTCATTCGTACAGTTTAAGACGCCATTAACAGTATTGGCATCCATATATACTGGACGTCATATACAAATATCTGGACTGTGGTGACTTCCATCTGGGTTTTGCCCGGGTCAAGTGTGATTACTGCCAGCATGAATATCTCTTGCCATTTTCCTGTAAACGCCGGTATTTTTGCCCGTCCTGCCATCAAAAACGAGTTCTCGAACTCGGAGTGATATACTGAGAAGGGGAAAAAGCAAAGGGATATCCCCTATTTCAAGGACATCCCTCCTCTTCCGTTGATAGCAATCAAAAAGCTAAGAAGTTATGGCAGCAATGATTATCCACACCATTGGGTGCCGTCAAGGATATTTTTATCAACATAGCTTAGCTTCCAGTCTGTAATGTAGCAGCGAAATAGGTCGTGTAAATAATTCATCCACTCGTCGAATGAAAGCTCCTTTTCGTATTCTATTAGTTTTGGATTGCCATAAGGCGGAAGGTATCGAGCAACAATCGCATGTTCTGTTCTCATAATTGTTAAGTCGTGATAACCCCCATGGTAGCCGCCAAGTGAAAAATAAATTTGCTTTACCCGCGCTTCCATTTCATCCGTTGGTTAGTGATGTGTGGGATCGCAATCAGTGATGCAACACCCGCCAAGCACGCTTCACCTTTATCCATTTTTTCTTGCAACTCAGGACTCCATGCGGGCATACCCCTCAATATGGCCGCTGTGTTTCGTGATCCACATCGTGGACATATTCGTCTTGGCATCGCTATACCTCCAAAGAAATCCCCGCCGATTTTCAGTCTTCCATATAGATTAAATTAGAATCTAATCTTCAAATGGGGTTGAATATCGCAAAGGGAGACCGCAAATTAATGCCGAACAAATTAAATAACTAGCGACATTATATTGTCCCCTGTAAAGGTATCATAATGATTGGAGTTGATTCCTGTTCAGTACTTCTTCGTACATTAAGATTCCTAAAGACATTCCTACTAAATTAACAGCTTTAAGGGCAATAAATGTTACTTCCCATAATTCTATATTTTCAGATAATTCTTTTTGATTATTTTCAAAATATACTTGAAACGTATTAAATAAATCATCAACAACTATATATACTTGCATTGAAATCACTTTTGCTAAATGTT
>DHPU01000051.1:4642-11435 GCA_002407935.1 Peptococcaceae bacterium UBA5356 | reverse complement strand
TAGGACACAGGAAAGATATATTTATGTGCTACCCTGTAATTGGAGGTTAAAAAATGGCTTTCATATTGCTATTGGTTGAGGATGATGCCGAGCTCAGGGAAATCATTGCCGACTATTTTACAGATAAAAGCCAGGGGACTTATCATATAGAGTTTGCCGCCACCGGTGGTGAAGGCCAGCAAAAATGTCTGGAGAATGATTATGATTTGGTGCTTTTGGATGTGATGCTGCCGGAGATTGACGGATTTGCAATTTGCCGGGAACTGAGAAAAAGGAGCGAGGTTCCGATTATTTTTATCACCGCCCGACATAAGGAGACTGACCGATTACACGGGTATCAACTGGGGGGTGACGATTATATTGCCAAACCTTTTTCCCTGGCCGAGCTTTATGCCAAGGTTACAGCTTTAATAAAACGCACCAAGGGCATGGTCAAGAATGAAATCATGACCGCCGGCAGCATAAAGCTGGATCCCTTCCATTATGCAGCGTATGTAAATGATGAAGAAGTAATCCTGGCTCCTATGGAATTTAACCTTTTGAAAACCTTAATGGAGAATCAAGGCCGGGTAGTCAGCCGCGAAAGCCTTCTAATTCGGGTTTGGGGCTATGATTTTGAAGGTAATGACAGAGTGGTGGACAATCATATTAAAAAACTGCGCCAGTCTCTGGGAACTGCTGCCCGGCAAATAAAAACAGTGATCAAAATAGGTTATAAATTGGAGGGAGAGAATTGAAGCAGAATCAAACCAAACAGACCATCTATATTCGCATCCTGGGAGCCTTTTTAGTTACCTATCTGGTGTTGATGGCAGGTTTTACTTTTTTCTTGATAGATCGGGAAAAAAAGATAGTTACCATGGAATTGGGTACCTTTGCCGGACATGTTAATAGCAATGTTACCGAAATACTGCAAGAGCAGGTGAATAGCCAGAATCAGATCCAGGATATAGTAAAGTTTAAAACGGAATTGATTCGTCAACTCTCTTTTTTAACCCATTCAGGGACGGAGATGGCTGTTTTTACCGGCGATTATGAACTGATTTTTAATACTAACGATTATTTAGTGTGTAGTTATACAGAGCGTGTGGAAGGAACTAAGCATTATACCGGATATGCCTACTTAAATCTCCGGGAATGGTTTGATGACCAGGAAATAACCGAGTTGGAGCATTATTTAAGTTCCGAGCCCCGGGCAAGAAAGGCTGGGGACTTGTCCGGCTATTCCGTTTCCCTGGAAGGCTTTTGGCTGGATAACGAAATGGTTATTCCGGATACAATCAGAGTGGTGCCTATGCATGCCAGTCGTTTTGACGAAGCAGGTAATGTGACCTCTGCCGGCGGTACCCATGATGATAATAATGCTATTTATATTTCTAATTACCAAGACAACAGGGATTTGCCTTATTTTGAACATGGCGGTATACAGGGGAGAAATAATCCTGATTATGACCCACTAAGTTTAGCTAAGCTGCGGGAAATGGTCATAGATAAAGAAAACCTAAAAGCAGCAGTCCAAGATATTATATCTCTATCAGAGAGTGAATCTGCGGTGAGAACGAATTTTTTTACTTATCAATACTATTTGGCAATGCCTTATAAAAATGCAGTGGATATGACCGACGGCCAAGAACCTTACAGTGAGTTTTGGACAGCTATGGCCCGGGAAGTTGATTTATGGGATAGATGTGCCTCAACCTTAGCTTTTGTGTGGGGCAGCTGCTTTTTAATATTTATTATCGTTGCCTTGATACTGGCGAGACAAACTTATAGAACCTATCAAAAGAGCGAGGCTCTGGAGGGTCAGCGCCAGGAAATGACCAATGCTCTAGCCCATGATTTAAAAACTCCTTTAAGCATAATTTCCGGCTACGCCCAAAATCTGCTAGAGAATGTTCATACCGAGAAAAGGGAGCACTATGCAGAGCATATTCTGGCCAATATAGACCGTATGGATAAAATAATCCAAACCATGCTGAACCTATCAAAATTAGAATCTGATTCATGGCAGATCAAACTAGAGGAAGTATCCCTTAACGAGATAGGCAAGAAGATGATCAATCGTTATCAGCCGGTTTGCGAAGAAAAATCCATCATGCCCCAGCTGGAAGGGGAGACAGTTATCAAGGCCGATACCACTTTAATTGAAAGAGTGATGGATAACTTTTTTGTCAATGCACTGGAACACACCCCCGATGGCGGAACCATCAGGATAAAAATAACCGAGAATAAACTGGCACTATATAATAGCGGCAGCCATATTCCACAAGAAAAGCTGCAAGAAATCTGGCAGCCTTATAAAAAAGCCGATATGTCACGCGGCGATACAAAAGGTACAGGTCTTGGCCTTTCTATTGCACGGGGGATTCTGGAATCGCATAAATTTCCCTATGGTGCTGAAAATACGGATGATGGCGTAGTGTTTTGGTTTAAGTTTGAGTAAATTATTTATTAAAGATATGGTGATAATATAAATTTGCTGCAAGTGATCATAAGCCCCCAAACCCCCGTAAACCCCTCATTCCAAGCAAAAATAAAACCACCCACCGATAAAATTTATTTTATCAATAGATGGTAGAATAGCTGGCTGCCCTACTATAAAATGATACAAATGCACACCCCTGGTCAATCTTTCAACGATTTTAGTGTGGGGGTGTGCAATTTCATCAGGGGGTGCGCAGAAGTCTACACTTGAGGTAATACTGATGGGAAAAGGGGAAAGCACAAATCTATTTACAGACCCGCTGAGCCCAAGAATCAAAGGATCGACTTTTACTCTGCAAGCTTACTTGCTAATCGTAAACCGTTGTCACTGTTCAGTAAATATATTTGTCATTGTTCCGTCATTCGTTTTTGATATTTGTACCATATAATTTACAGTTCTATTTGAATCATTATCCCATAAAGGAATACGAATTGTAGGAACCTTGTCAAAACTGACTACGGTAAGATCATCCTTATCCACATAAGATAGGTTAGTTTCTTTTGATAAAAGATATGTGCATATATAGTCATCACTAACAACGGATACGCTAGCTTTGTTGCTATCACCGTCTTGATAGAAAAACACAATCAATTCCTTCGCGCCGTCTGCAAATATGTTTTCATACAACGTGTGGTATATGACAGCATTTTTCTCTGTATCTTTGAATTTATTTAAATATTTTTCACCGCTTATTGTTTGTGTTTTGGCAGGTATTATTTTATTTGTTTCCTGATTTATTTGTTTGGAAGATTCGTAAAAAATGTACCCCCCAACAATTAAAACAGCGAGCAGAATAAGCATCGCCCCTTTTTTATAAATCATTAACTCTTCCTTTCATAATTTAACAAACATTAGGAATCACCACATGAGTAGAGGATTTGAGTCCATTTCTACTGAGAGAATTTCATTCTGAAAAATCCTTTAATAATGGCGTTTTGGGGAGACAAAATAAATGCTTCACCCCTATTTTTGTCGAATTTATAAGGTGACAAATCCCACAATTCAACAAAAGGAGGATGAAGCTACCTTGTATATTCGACAACAATGCCTATTTTCCTTTGAAGACGCATTAAAAACGCAACCAGAAACCAGACTTGAACAGATTTTTGCCACTCTCGATTTAGACCCGATTTTCAAAAAACTGCCGGTTAACTCCCAGGGCGGCCCTGATGGATATGATACGCCAGTAAACTAAGGGCAGTCATCGCATCTAAGACAGAACATATTCCCAATACCGCAGCCCTAGTTAGACGACTGAAAGCGGATTTAAGGTTTTCGGTTCCGTTCCTATGTGAATCCATCTTCAGCCGTTTTATAAAATGTTGGCCGAAACCAATGCTCTGTAGGACTTACATCGGGCACTGATTAGCAAAGCCGAGGAATTGTGTATTATTGATACTAGAGTTGTAGCTATCGATTCAACAGAAGTAACCCCCGCTAGTGTCCACGATAGTGATAAAGCCATCGCTCCTGTTGAGCAGGCTAAGAAAACCGTAAAAACTTATCCCTAATACTACCTCATGGATTCGGATTATGATAGTACCGATATATATGAAACAATCCGCAAAGACCACCATGCCCTAGCGATCGTACCTTATGAACCGCAGAGGAGCTAATCAACCGAAAGCTCGTTTAGATTTTGATGGTACCCCGATCTGTTCGGCCGGGTTCAGGATGGTTTACTTGGGCCATCATAAAGGGGTCAACAAATTCGGATGTTCCCATATGCTTGACAAATGTAATTGCCCTTATGGCTTAGCTTGGTGTTCTGAATCCAACTATGGGCTAGTGTGGTTAAAACCAGAGTAAAAGATGATCCTCGCTTATTCTGTACCCCTCACAGAGAGACTGAAATCTGGAACAAACGATATAATCAGCGCAGCGGGGGAGAACAATGCTTTGGCCGATTAAACGAACACCTTGGCCTTTAACATTTGAAACTTCGAGGGATCAAGAAAGTCATAACCCATGCGTACCTCTGTGTTATATCGCTGATATCAACAGTGATGGCAATGAATTCAGTTAAGAAAGATCAAGTAGCCGCCTAACCGAGAGCAAACCATTCAAAATTAGGTACAAGGGGGTAGTGTCTCTTCTTAATAGGAACTAATGCTACGGTTCCATTTTAGTCTAGCCATATCTTGTTTGGATCAGGATATTTCCTCATCATAATGATTTTTTGAGTTATGCAAGTCTCTCTTTATAAAAAGAGACTAAAGGAAAGCTCTGGCTAGTCAATTTCCAAAGCCTTCCTCTTCATCAATTATAAATTTGATACTTGAGTATAAAAATATGTTCTGCTTGGAACCATTGACCCTCTTGGGTAATAGTTATAACCTTGAATGTCACCATTCCCCCCATTTATTACAGCATATTTTACTCGGCCTTGAGTTGATACTCCTGGAATATAACCGGCTATCGAAATTGTTTGATAAGGGTTAATAGTAACGCTCGTACCGTAGGATGTGCCAACTGTGTAAGTACGCGAATTTGTGCATCCGCCAGAGATTGATGCTCCAGCTTTAACTTTCATTAAATCAAGCTCGGCCGATGTAGTTCCTGAAACAGTAGCGCTCTGAGTAAACGCGCCACTGTATTGTGCTACAAAACTTCCCTGAACGGTATTACCTGTGTTGTTATTGATGATATGAGTACCTACTGATTCCGCTTTGTAATTCACATAAGCAGAACTTTGCTGGTATTCTACTAATTCTTCATAAGTCCAACGAGTTACACTTGCTCCGCTGGACTTATTTAAGCTTTCTTCTAAAGAGAATTTTTGTCCTTTTATAACCTCGGCTGGTTTTTGATATTGATCAATAATACTAGTTTCACCTGTTTCTGAATTGTACAGATAATTAGTAGATGCCATACATGGTGTTACAATCATGAATATAATTAAAGCAGTACACGAAAACAATTTTATATTTTTAAACATTACACTTATACCTTCTTTCATAAGTTAATAATTTTAAATTTTCGAGTGAACCATTCTTGGGTGACCTAATCTATTTATAATAAAGCGTTTCTTTTGCCAATCAATGCCAATCACCAGAGTCGAATTGTATTTTTCATATAGGGGCGCCTTCTCAACCTCTGAATTTGCGCCTTTCTTTGTGGGATGTATCATATTTTCATTGTTGATGGGCGTCTCTTTTTTCAAAGTCTTTATTCAAAAATTACAGGAATGTTCCTTATTATTAATAATAGCTGTTCCTGTTCCCATGAAAAAACCATCTATCACCCCTTCCACATACTTTCGGCTGATTACAGCGAGATCACAGAACTGTAGCACTCTCCTGAGCAGCGGCCTACTCCCAAACCACCCCCTCCAGTTTGATTAGTCCGTCCTTTGATCTATCGCCTCCTTTCGTCAACCAAGATATTGAAGCTTACTATACAGCGAGGTATCCGCCGGTAATATCAACACATCATAAATCCTGGATAGCTATTTTCTATCAGCTTCATAACTAGTTGCTTTAATATATTACAGTGCTGGAACACACTGATTGACTTTCCAACAGTGTGCCGTAAGCGTTATAAACTTTAGCGGTAGCGCACACCCTATAGGTGCCATGGGCAACATAATACTCCTTATATATATCGATAGTGTTGGGGCCAGGCCCTGTCGCGGACCATGATTTGATGGTACCCCAGCCGCTGGCACTAGATTTTTGTAATTCGATGGTCAGTTTGGTGGTATGTGAACTATTGTAAGTAGAAGTCATCCCTGAGCAGGAGGCTTTCCCTGACGAATTGATTGACAAACCTGGAATTAAAAAAGAAATGTAGGTGAATTGAGGCGTTATTACGGTTTGTGATCCAGTGTTTTGAATCCCGTTATCGGCGGCATAAGCAGGAACCGTGGAGAAAAGGCTCATTAAGACAAGAATACCAATGCAGACGAACTTTTTCATAAATAAAAACCTCCTTAAAAAATCTTTCAATACTAAAGACAACTAAGAAGGTTTTTTGCAACAATATTTTTCTGTTTTTTAAAATATTTTTTAATCTACATATTTCACTCCCTCGGCCATCTTTATGGACGTGTCTTTATCTATCTTTCCTTGAATCATGAACATGCGGTCATTCATGGCCCAAATGACAGTCATCAGAGAGTTCTTTACCACCACGGTACCCTTATACCCGTTGATATCAATTGTTTCAAAGACAGAATTGTTTTCCGTATCTACTGCTGGTTTGTGACCTGCGTTTAATTCCATATAAGTGATCAACGAACCCTGCGAATTTGTAAATTCAATTTTTTTATAACTCTCGTTTTGAGATTTAGCACTGACTTCATAGCCA
>DHPU01000051.1:0-4494 GCA_002407935.1 Peptococcaceae bacterium UBA5356 | reverse complement strand
GCCAACCGATGGTTGTGCCCCGGTCTTCCAAACCGCTTCTGTCGCTGTCCTCCAACTGAAAAGAGGTATATTCCTGTTGAATATCCATTAGAAAGTTTAATGCCTTGACTCTGAAAGCTTCCACAGTCACCACGGTGGTCCCCAAAATTAGAAGCGTAAGCAGCAGAGCGATCGCTGCTTTGTTTAAGCCTTGCCTGACCCGGCACTTTTTGGTATCGGCTTTCGACTTTTTCAGATATGCGTCTATTTGACGGCTGAAGTTTTGAACAGCCTCTTGTGAAGGCTGATATTCAGGGTCGTTTTGCAGTTTTTTCGCTTCTTCCTGGAAAAGCCGGCCTTCTTGCTGGGCAACATCATGCATGACCAATTTGAAAAGGCTGTCTTGGTATTCTTCATAAATTTTTTGGCGAGTTTTTTCGGGGCGATCATTCGACATACTCATTCATCTCCTTCTCTAGGAGTTCTTTATGTAAAAGTGCTTTGGCTGCTCTCCGAGCTCTGGTTAGATACTGTCGGACGCTGTCGGGAGCTATGTTCAAAATATCCGCGATCTCCCCATCATGCAATTCCAGGATATACTTGAAATATAAAAGATCTTTGTGTTTTTCAGGTAATTTTAATATGATGTCTCTCAACTCAGCTATTTCCTCCTGATGTACGATCCTGTCTTCGATGATATTGTCGATCTGGCTGGGAATCATTTCGGCCAAATCCGCATCTTCTCCGAAATAAATATGTTTTTGCTGTACATCTCGATGCTTTATGAAGTTGATAGCAACGCTTCTAGAAGTATAGACAACATAAACGGCCAATTTGCAACTTTCTAGGGTGCGAATTGAAGAAATATTCTTAATCAGCTTGATAAAGGTGTCATTGACCAAATCTTCTGCATTCTCCGCATCGCGGGTGATATAATGAACGGTCTTGCGCACCAGGCCGTAATAATCCTTATACAAATTCAACATGAAAGTTTTATCTGCTTCGCTTTCCAGGGTGGTAATCGTAATCATGAGCATTCAAAATCACATCCTTGATTTTGATTATTTAGACAATCAGCCGGAACTGTATGTAACTGGTAATGGTTGCTGGATACACAAAGGACTTTTTCCATCAATAATCAAATTCCTTTTAAGGTTGACGATTTTGCCCAATGCAAAAGTACGCATAAAAAACCCTATGCATTGATTATCTTGTTGCTGTCGTTACTTAATTTCGAGTATAAGAGGGCAACTCCTTCTTTCAACCGATGAATTAAGGTTTTCTTGGAAGAATTTTAACAAATTTATTCATTTTATCGTCTGAGAGTCTTTCATTACTCCAAAAATATTAGAATTTCAAACAAGTTATTTTTACTACTGCCGTTGACTAGGCAGCGGATTCTTTATCATCAGGCTTCTGATAGATTATTTTAATACGATTAAACTAAAAAGAGACACTACTCCCTTGTAGATGATTTTGCTATTTTTTAACCCGACTTAGGCTTTCCGTTAATACTTAGCAGTAGGTATCTGTTCCAGCTTGGCTGCGATAACTGCTCTAAGTTTGTTTTGGTTATCATAGCCATCAGGACCACCACGATAGCTAATGGGTATTTTGGCCACAAACGGTGTTAAATCAAGGGTGACAAAAATTTTCTCCAATCTGGTCTGAGCTTGCATTTTTAATGCATCCTCAAAGGAATAAAGGCATTGTTGTCGAATATACAAGGTAACTTCACCTCTTTCTGTTTGTTTGGGTTTGGGTTTTGGGTACCTTATAAATTCGACAAAAGCAGGGGTGAAGCCTTTATTTTTACTTCACAAAGTCCCTATTTTATTAGGGTTTCAAGTATGAAATTTTCTCATTATATAAACATTTAGGTTGTACAATTTGATTAGATGAATATCAAAAGGGGGGATGAAGAAGTGGATCCCAATTTAATAGACCTGATCATGATTGATATCGGTCTGGAACATATCGGTTGCGACAAAGACCAAAACTTACACGAAACGGAGCTAATAGTCAGCCTCCTAAATAGCTCCGTTTTTCGTAGCCGTAAATTCTCATCACGCTTTATTCAGATGCCTAATTTGCTTTCAACACTCCCCTGCTGATAGTGCTGCCTCAAATCGAATACCATGATTCCATTTTTCAAGGTCTGTTATCAGGATGTTGCACTTGCACCAAAAAGGGGATCGAAATCTAATGCGGCTCTTAATCCCCCTAATTTAGGCATTTGTTGTTGAAAATATTTCATTACTTAATATCCTGTCCCTAAGATTCATAACCTTATCCTCAATTATTTTTGCTGTCCGGATGAATTCTTCATCATTTTTCCCGGTTGGATCATCGAGTCCCCAATCCTCTCGATATTTACAGGGCAGATAAGGACACTCCACATTGCACCCCATTGTAATGACTATATCCACCTGAGGAATGTCTGATAATATTTTTGAGTATTGTTCTTTTTCCATATCAATGCTGTATATTTGCTTAATGATCCGGACTGCATCTTGGTTTATCTGCGGCTTTGTCTCTGTTCCAGCAGAATAGCTCTCAAAAACATCTTTGGCAAAATGCTTTCCGAGCGCCTCGGCCATCTGGGAGCGGCATGAATTGTGCACACAGATAAAAGCCGCCTTAATTTTTTCCTTCATTATATTCGTCTCCTTTCGCAATTCTTTACGGCCTAGGATGTATTTTCAAACCCATTGCCATAGGTGGTATGTTCTTAAGAAAATTAAGCAAACCCGATTTTAATTTGGCCGGGTTTGTCTTCTTAATTAAAAGCGTATAAAAATCTTTGATGAAATTCCTATGTATAAGATAAGACAACCATCCTACTGGGCCTTTTTGTAAACCAGTTTGGATTGCTGCTTGTGCCAGTTAAGATATTCACTGATCTCACTTGAGGAAGAATTTATTATTTGGTTCTTTCGTATGCCTTCCTTGGAGGCTAAAGCAACCGCTTTGGCATTTTCCCCAACATTGTAACAAATGTGGGCATCACTGTTTATGCTTACCAAAATATTGTACTTCTTGGCCAGCTTGGCAATTTGACTGCACACAGGGAAACTGCCTGGTCGAACTTTAAATGAACTGTTGTTAAGCTCCAATGCTTTGTTGCAGTCCTTGGCGGCCCGTACTACTGTTTCCAAATCAACTGGAAACTTAGGATTTCCTGGATGCGTGATAATGTGTACGTGGGGATTTTTAATTGCGGCAACCATCGCTTTCGTGTTTTCCTCCATAGTTGTGCCGGTATATCCGGTCCCATCATGGAATCCAGCTAAAACAATATCCAGATATTCGGAAATTACAGCATTGGGCATATCAATATTGCCTTCTGAGTCCAGGATATTAGCCTCTACTCCCCTTAAAACCTCTACCCCTTGCATCACGCGAGGAAGAGATATCAAGTTCGTAAAATGATACCAGTGAGGAGCCCCTGGCATTCTTAGACCATGATCAGTAATCGCAATCGTCTTGAGACCCTTTTCACTGGCTGCTTCCACGTTTTCCTTGATGGTGCTGTATCCGTGACCGCTGGCAGTAGTATGAATGTGCAGGTCTGCTTCCATTTTCATCATTTCTCATCACCTCCTTTCGTTATTAGTTTACTCCTTGAGTGTTAAAATCCATTGACTGAACAGTAAAGGTTTTGTAAATATTGATGCTCACGAATAAAGATACGTATCTAATTCCTGCTCAATTTTTCTAAGATCCTATACACAGCAGTGGTCTGTATGGCCGTTCTTTCATTTACGGCTTTGCCGCTGGATGTACTGCCGAAGAAAAAGCTGTAAGCGCTGCCATACAGGCTATTCACCGGACTGGCTCGGGGGTTTAACAAACCAGATAAGATTGGTATTTTCATCTATCTTCCCCCTAAATATGGGCATAAAAAAAGCACCTGCCCATTGAAAACAGATGCTTTTCTATTCGCTTAGCTTTATGCTATGCAATAATCTTATATTGGGTTTTTAAGTCGTTGTACCAACTATACTCGATATAACCTTCTTTTTGCAGCCTTCCGACCACGATGCCAGCATCAATTTCAACCATATTAGCAAATTGGACAAGTGATGATTTAGTGAAATCTTTCTTTGCAATAAACGAATCGAATTCCGCGCTTGGGATTAGAGTCTCCTTAGCGAATTCATCCGCGGCAGACTCATCCGCATCTGAAGTGCCATTCGGCTGACCAATGTGCCCATAAATAATGTGGGCAATTTCATGAAAAAGACTAAACCAAAAGCGATCTGCATCTTTGCCTCTCACAGTCAGTCCCATGACGATTTTACCCCCGTCATAGAATGTAGCACCGTGCAAGAATGATCCACCAATATGAGGAAGAAAAACAATCGCTATACCGCAGGCGGCAAGCATACTGACTAACTCGCCGCAAAATATCCCCGGATTCTCCCGCGTCATCTTCCTAATATGCGGTATTATATTCGAGAGCTTGTTTATATCGATAGGTTTCGTATTGATGTGTCTTGCCTCAAGTTTAGC
>DHPU01000083.1:9251-14748 GCA_002407935.1 Peptococcaceae bacterium UBA5356 | reverse complement strand
CGGCCTTTAAAGAAAGAATTAGAAGAAAAGGGCGTTCGTGTTCTAGCTTGGGAAACGCTAGAGACAATCGGATTAGGCGAGGCGGGGAATTTGCTTAAGCCGGAGGTGCGTTGGTCGCTGCAAAGAGAAGGCGATATTGTGATTGATGTGGGTTATGGAGTAGCAGGAGCTGAAAAGTTGAGACTTTTAGCAGATCCGGAAGGAAGCATCTTGGGAAGCGGAAAATTAAAGGTATATGCGGTAATTAACATTGCCCGGCCGATGACGGAAAGTGTAGAGGCGATTGTAAATTATGTTCAATCATTAGGGCCTTTGGTGCAAGGGTTAATAAATAATTCCCACTGGGGAGATGAGACCGAGTTGGAGATTATTCAAAAAGGGGCGGAGGTAGTGACAGAAGCGGCCGGACTATTAGGACTGCCGGTAATTTGGACAACCGTCGCGAAAAAGTTCAGCGAACAAATGGGACAAGAGGATTCCTTCGGGAATCCGATTTTGTATTTGGAACGCTATATGAAACGGGCTTTTTGGTAAAGAAGACGGTATAAAAGAGGGGTGGAAAGAAAAGAATAAAAAGAAGAAAGGAATATGGGTAAGGGTAGGAGGCTTTTTCATGGCAGATAAGCCCATTGAGGGTGAAAAAAGAGTATTTATGACCGGAAATGAAGCAGTAGCCTGGGCAGCCTTGGCTGCAGACGCGGATATTATGTATGGGTATCCGATTACGCCTCAGAACGAGATCATGCATTATTGGACAAGGTTGGCGCCCCGCTATGAGAAGCGGTTTTTACAGACGGAGGACGAGATTTCGGCGGGTTTTACCACTTGCGGGGGGGTGCTCTCCGGGAAGCGGGCTTTTACGGCGACGGCTGGGCCGGGGAATGTTCTGATGCAGGAAGCGATGAGCATGGCAGAGATGCTGCGGATTCCCACGGTGTTGGTTGTGCAGCAGCGGGGTGGACCTTCCACGGCCACGGTTATTTATTCACAGCAGGAAACGACCTTAACCTGCTTCGGTGGCAATGGGGAAGGAATGAGGATTGTTTATTCGACGAGTTCCCATCAGGATTTGTTTGATTATACCATTAAAGCTTTTAATATTGCCTGGAAGTATCGTTTCCCGACTTTTGTGCTGGGGGATGGGTATCAGGCCAAAATGAGGGAGTCTCTTTATATCTATGACCCGGAGGGAAAAGGGATGGCGATGGAAAAAACGATGCCGTTTCTGGGGCAGGAAGGGATGCCGGGGGTAGACAGGGAACCGGCTCATTTACGGAATACATATAATACGGAAGAAGAGCTTTATGCAGTGATATCTAAATATGTGGAGGAGTACAACAAGTTAACACCGGAGGTGGTGGAATATCAGGCAGAGGATACAGATGATGCTGAAATAATACTGCTGGCTCACGGGATTGTCGCGAGGGCTGCTTTGGCTGCAACCCGCACCTTGCGGAGTAAAGGGGTCAAGGCGGGGTATTTTAGACCCATTACTTTACGGCCTTTTCCCGCTGAACAACTGCGGCAGATTGCCCGAACAGCCCAAAAGTTTGTGGTAGCGGAATCAGCTCAGGGTCAGTTATTGAAACTAGTGCAAGAAGCGATTTATGGAGAAACAGTTCCGCTGGAAACTTATCTAAAGCCCGGGCAAGGGATTACGGGAGAAGAGCTGGTGGATTTTATCGATAGTATGATAAATGGTAAGATAAAGGGCAAGCTTAACAGCAAGATAAACGGCAAGGGGGGATTTTGATGACGGTGGTACCCAATATGCCGAAGGCTTGGCGGAAGGAATCAAAACCGCATAAATTTTGTCCTGGTTGTGGACATGGCTTAGTATTAAAGGCCTTGGGCGAAGCAATCGATGAATTAGGGATACAGGATCGCGTTGTGTTCGGCTGTGATATTGGCTGCTCTCTTTTGGCCTGGGACTTTTTTAATGTCGATACGGTGCAAACCCATCATGGCCGGACTACCCCTGTAATGACCGGGGTAAAGAGAGCCAGACCGGATCGGATTTGTATTGCGTATATGGGAGATGGCGGCGGGTATGCCATTGGCTCACAGCATTTAGTTAATGCGGCCTCCCGCAATGAGAAAATCACCGTTATTTTGGTAAATAATTGCAATTATGCGATGACCGGCGGACAAATGGCACCGACGACCCTGCCGGACATGAAAACGGAAACGACACCTTATGGCCGTAACGTAGAGGAAACAGGTTATCCCACTCAGGGACCGGAAATGGTAGCGGCAATTACCGGGGAAGACGCTTATACGGCAAGGGGAACGGTTGCCAATCTGCGGCAGTTGAAGAATTACCTGAAAAAAGCCTTGCAAAATCAAATGGAGGAACGGGGTTTTTCCTTTGTGGAAGCACTTTCAGGCTGTCCTACCAATTGGAGTACAAATGCTAAAGACACTTGGAAGTTTCTCGAGGAGATGATGACAAGGTTTTTTAAGGTAGGGGAAGTAAAAACTCCGGGTAAAGAACTAGGAAGCGAGGGAAAAGGAATAGCACGAGAAGAAGCAGGGAAAGAACCAGCGAAAGAACAGGTAGAAGGGATAGCAAGGGAAGAAAAAAAGGGGGAAGAATGAGTCATGGACGCAACGGTCAAAATCGCTTTAGCCGGAGAAGGTGGGCAGGGAGTGCAATCGGTGGCTGGGATAATGGTAGAGGCGGCTAATGACGGGGGAAGGGAAGCCTTGTATATTCCCAATTTTGGGGTGGAGCAGCGCGGCGGGGTGTCGGTAGCTTTTTGCCAGATTTCCGATCAAAAAATCGGGTCACCCAAATTCAAGAAGGCCGATCTGGTGATAGCCTTATCGGATCGGGCGGTACGGCGGACGAGACAATATGTTGACAAGGACACTTTATTTATCTATGATGCTTCGCTCAAAGGACTGGAAAATGAATTGCCGCAGGACGCCAAAAAGATCCTGGCTATTCCCGCTTTGGAGATTGCCAAAAATGAGCTTCATCCCAGAGTCTTTAATATTATCATTATGGGCGCAGCGATAGAGGCAACCAAGATTATCGGGATGGAGCAGGCGAAAAAGGCGGTAGAGAAGCGGTTGGGCTATAAATTTGCGCAGAATCCCAAGCTGCGGGAGCTGAATTTTCAAGCCCTGGAGCGCGGGGCAAGGCTGGTTAAGGAATCGCTGGCTTAAAAGTTCGCCGGTTTAACAGTTTTAAGGGGGTTTAATGGTTTTATGGATTGTTCCCGACCGCAAGCTGTGTTAAACTAATTCTTACGTGAATATTAGGAACATAAACATGTAGGAACAGATGGGCTTTTGCCGTATTTTTTGCGTTATTTTGAAAGGGGAAGCATGGCGATGTTGTTGTTGGGGGCGGTGGTAAACTGCTTGGCGGTTGTTATTGGAGGAGGCATTGGACTTTTATTGAAGAGAGGACTGCCTGCAAAGGTAGGCGAGACAATCATGGGTGGTTTGGCACTTTGTGTGTTATATATCGGGATTAGCGGTTCCTTAGCGGGAGAGAACATCTTAATTGTCATAATATCGATAGTGATTGGTTCGCTTTTGGGGGAATGGCTTGATCTCGAGGGAAAAATTAATCGGTTCGGAGAATGGTTACAGGGCGATTCAATGATTGCACACGGTTTTATCACAGCAAGCATACTCTTTTGTGTGGGGGCGATGGCTATTGTCGGATCGCTGCAGAGCGGATTAACTGGGAACCATGAAACGTTATTTGCCAAGTCTTTGATTGATGGTATTGCCGCTCTCGTACTGGCTTCAACTTTGGGAGCAGGTGTATTGTTATCGGGTGGGTTATTGTTGATCTATGAGGGAGGACTTACGCTTTTAGCTAAAGCAATTGAGCCATATTTGACTACCTCTGTGATAAATGAAGTTACTTGTGTGGGCTCGTTATTAATTATCGGTATTGCCCTTAATATGTTAAAGGTTACAAATCTTAAAATAATGAATTATGTTCCGGCAATTTTTATTGTGATGGCATTGTGCTTGTTTAGGTAAGAGAGACAAACATCAAAGCGAATACGATAGTGCCGGTATTTTGAGATTCGAACTTTTAGTTTCGAGTCAGGAGAAGGGTAGCATAAGTAAGCTACAGACACATGAACTTTGCGTATTATTGATAATAAAGCAGGCAAAGTATATAATGATGGCAAGTAAAGAACGTAGTGAGGGGGGAGTTAATTACCATGTTTCAGGGAGAAAGAGATGAAGTCGATGAACTAATAAGGCAAATAAATAATGTTGCTCCGGTGAAAAAAATATACCTATTTGGCTCCTATGCATATGGGAAACCAAATAAGGATAGTGATATTGACTTATGCATTATTGTTAACGATAGTAAGACTAGAAAAAGGGACTTAGTAAAAAATATTAGAAAATCCATCTCTAAAGTGGCTAAAAAACCTGTTGATATTTTGGTATATGATCAGGAACAATTTTTACAAAGGGCAAAAATAAAGGTTACTATTGAATATAAAATATTCAATGAGGGAGTGAGTGTTTATGAATAATAAAGTTGTTGCAAATGAATGGTTTGAAAAATTTCGTCACGCATTCTCGTGACTTCAGTCGTGAGTAAGTGACGAAATTTTTCAAAAAAGAGCAGGAAAATTAGGTTTAATCTAGAAACAGATTAATAGCTTTAATACTGTCAAAAATTCCGTGAAAAAATCATAAGTGAAAATACCAAAAGATATAAACAATAAACGAAGGGAGTTATGTAATTTATGAAAAAGAAAAGGTTGCAGTACATCTCGTTGCTGCTATTTTTCACTTATCTTTTAAACCTATGTGTTCCTTGTCTTCCTGTTCAGGCAGAAGCAATATCTGCTCCTGTCTCTCTTACCGAGGATACTTCATTTAGCGATATAGCAGGACATTGGGCGGAAAAGGGGATCAAAGCCTGGACGACTCGCCAACTGGCGGGGGGCTATCCCGACGGCACTTTCCGACCGGACAGTCCGATTACGCGGGCGGAGTTCCTGACCTTGGTCAACCGTGCCTTTGGCTATACGGCAGCCGGACAGGCAAGCTATTGTGACGTTGCGGAAACAGACTGGTTTGCCGGAGAAATCGCCAAAGCGGCGGCGGTCGGCTATCTGGGCGGCTACCCGGACGGAACGGTGAAACCGCGGAATCCGATTACCAGGCAGGAAGCCGCGGCACTTTTTGCCAAAATCCTGCCACCATCGGAAACATCTGTAGCAACTGAAACGTTCGAAATATCTGCGACACAAAATCAAACAGCTCAATTTGCCGACCAAGCGCAAATCCCTGCGTGGAGTCAAGCCGCTATTGCGGCAGCAGTGAGAGGCGGCTACATGAGCGGTTATCCTGATGGTACCTTTCAGCCGACTAGACCGATCACCCGGGCGGAAGCGATTTCTGTCTTGGACCGTGCCGTTGGGACACTATATAACCATGCCGGTACATACGGTTCCTCCCAAGGAACGACCTTACTGGAAGGCAATGTCACCATCAATACAGCCGG
>DHPU01000083.1:2344-9065 GCA_002407935.1 Peptococcaceae bacterium UBA5356 | reverse complement strand
AATTCAAGGAACCACCAAAATAAGCGGGGGCGGCAGCAACAGTATTCATCTGCTGAACACCACCGTAGGCGCTGTCCTTGTTAATGTGCCTAATCGTCACCTTGTCCGTCTATTGGCGCAAGGCAGTACGGCGGTAGGCACCTTGGAAGCCAGGACACCGGCCAGACTGGAAGAAGAGGGACTTACCGGCTCCGGCTTTACCAAGGTGGTTATTAATACACAGCAAGCAATTACCGCGCCGGGAAGCACCACACCACAAAGTTCTACTATCACCGTAGAACTCTTGGGTCAATTTAGTGATATAGAAGTACAGTCTGCCACAGCGCAACTTAACCTGCAAGGAGGCAGTATTCAAAACCTTACTCTGACTTCCACAGCCCAAGCTGCCCAAATCAATTTGGCGGCTTGGACCAGCATTAATACCTTGACCGCCGATACCCCTGCTACAGTACAGGGGCAGGGAACTATTGAAATGCTCGAAGCCAACGTGGACGGAGTAGTAGTTGAGGCTTCGGCGAAGAATGTAATCCTCGAAGACGGCGTTCAGGCTACGGTGGAAGGAAAAACTATTACCGAAAACATTGTCACCGAAACCAAAAAGAAAAAAAGCAAGGATGCTGCTTTAAGTGATTTAACCATAGATGGGAAAACAGGCAAGACAACAGTACCGGGCTTTGCCTCTGACATCTTGTCCTATGAGATTATCTTATCAGAGGAGACAAAAACAGCCCCGACTGTCGCCGCCACGGCGCATTACAGCAAAGCGAAAGCGGAGGTAACGCAAGCGACAACCTTACCTGGGAGTGCCACCGTGCTGGTAATTGCCGAAAACGGGGCAACCCGGAAATATATTGTAAACTTTGTAACAGCAACTGTTTGCGGTATAGCTGTAAAAAGTGCGCCCACGAAAACGTGCTATATTGAAGGCGACTGCTTAGACCTTACTGGTTTAGTTGTCACCTTAACAAGAACGGATGGCAGCACTGAAGATGTTAGCTTTGTTAATTTTGATTCAAAAGGTATTAGTGCAAGTCCGGCAAATGGCACAGAGTTGTCTCCTACAAATAAAGAAGTAATTATAACTCATACCGTCAGCGGTATGAGCGTAGGGCAAGCTATAACCGTAACCGTAACCTCTACCTATACAGTGACTTATGCCGGAAACGGTAATACGGCCGGAGCTGTTCCTAGCGATAGCACTGAATACGAAAAGGGAGCAAGCGTAACAGTATTAGGCAATACAGGGAACCTTGTAAGAGAAGATTACACATTCGCAGGCTGGAACACACAGGCTAATGGCGAAGGCACAAGCTATGCGGAAGGGGCAACCTTTGCAATGGGTACAGCAAATGTTACTCTGTATGCCCAGTGGACAATTAAGACTTATAAAGTAACCTATGAGGGAACCAATGCAGGCAGTGGAGATGTTCCTCTTGATGGTAATGTATACGAAAAGGGAGCAAGCGTAACAGTATTAGGCAACATAGGGAACCTTGTAAGAGAAGATTACACATTCACAGGCTGGAACACACAGGCTGATGGCAAAGGCACAACCTATCAAGCAACCGATACTTTTGCAATGGGTACAGCAAATGTTACTCTGTATGCCCAGTGGACAATTAAGACTTATAAAGTAACCTATGAGGGAACCAATGCAGGCAGCGGAGATGTTCCTCTTGATGGGAATGTATACGAAAAGGGAGCAAGCGTAACAGTATTAGGCAACACAGGGAACCTTGTAAGAGAAGATTACACATTCGCAGGCTGGAACACACAGGCTAATGGCGAAGGCACAAGCTATGCAGCGGGAGCCGAGTTCAGCATTACTGCCGACACAACGCTTTATGCAAAATGGGAAAATGTACTGGTAGACTCAATCACCGTAACCGGTGGTGAAGGTATTACCACAGACCAAGGCACTTTACAAATGAGTGCGGCAGTGTTGCCTGCTAATGCCACAGATAAGACTGTAACCTGGTCAGTGCTGACATGGGCTGATGATGGTTCAGTGCTGACCGGTGATGCCATTATTAGTGAGACCGGCGTATTGACGGCAGTAGTTAATGGAACTGTGAAAGTAGTAGCTACAGCAAAAGATGGCTCTGGTGTTAAAGGGGAATTAGAAATCACTATTTCTAATCAAGCTGTCCGCTCTTTGTACGGAGTATCCTGGAGGACATCTGGAAAAGATACAAGCATGACGAGGTTGGGTACGGCAAAAGACAAAACAGCCGGCACAGACTTTAGCGATTTTTATCCTTGGAGTGAGATGAAGCTTTGTAATGTGGCTGATGATGGTAAAACTATCATATATATTGGGGACAAGGATGAGTTTGGGGAAGAACTCTTCAAGCGTGACGGTACTAACGGGCAAGTAATGGTGAAAATACCAAAGTTCTATTACAAGCATACTTATAATGACACAACGGGGGAACATAGATTCTGGGCTACTGATGGGCCTGCCGCAGGCTTTGCTCTGCATCCAGCCTTTATCCGGGCAGGGGCAGAAAAGGATTATGTGTTTATTGGAGCATATGAGGCATGGATAGATGACAACGGTAAACTTGCTTCAATATCCGGAAAACCACCTACTACAAATAAAAAAATAGCGGATTTTAGAGCAGCCGCTCAAGTCAGAAGAACAGAAACAAATAAGGGCTGGAACCAGCTGGATGTCCAAACTATTAGTGCGGTGCAACTGCTTTATCTTGTGGAGAATGCTAATACAAATTGTCAAACAGCCATTGGCAAAGGCGTAGTAGATTTAGGCTGGACTAATGGTGAATATAGGGCGGTAGTTACAGGCGGCTGTGACGATTTAGGCGGGGCATCGGGCATGGTGGATAGTGGTGAAAATGGTAAAAAATCTGTCAGCTACCGGGGGATCGAAAACCTCTGGGGTAATGTATGGGCGTTTGTTGATGGGATTAATATAAATGATCATGTTCCATCTGTGGATGGCACGGTTGCCGGATTTACTTTATCTAGTGACAATGGTTGGGTAAGTAATTTTGCTTATTCAACTGCCGGAGATTGGCTGTTAATGCCCGGTGCTGTGGTAAGTAATGAGAGTGATTCTTATGTCCCTGATTATTATTATCAGACCCCAGACGAAAGGGTTGCCCTGGTGGGTGGTTACTGGAATAGTGGTACTATTGCCGGCCTGTTCAGCTGGGGTGTTCATCGTGATTCTTCTAATGCGAACCTGGATGTGGGCGGCCGTGTCCTTCTAATCCCTTAGAGGGGGGGAACGGGGGTGCCCAACCCCCGGCCACATCGTATTACCGAATCGGATAAACAGAAGGATTTTAAGCAGGCTAGAGGGGAGAACAAAAGGGGGTTTGGGGGAAATTCCCCCAAACATAACGGGTTTTAAAAAGCTTTTTCATCATGTGTATATATAAAAAAACAAAATAGGTTGATATTGCTTGCAATTCGAAATTCGAATTGCAAGCTGGGGGTACGAAGTGCAAGGTTGCCCTGGTTGGCGGTAACTGGAATAATGGAACTAATGCCGGCCTGTTCAACTGGAATGTTAATAATACCACTTGCCGTGAAGTTAAAATTGGCAAAACTGACTCTAAAGTGCGGAATACCACAACGGATGTATTACTAAAAATTTGTAATGTCCTCGACTGTGATTTTGCCGATATAATGGAAGTTGATAGAAGTGAGAACAAACACAAAGAATAGGAGACCGCCATAGTGAACGAATACGATGATGCTATCCACCCTATAGCAACAGGCGAATTGAATATCAATGTCTATCGAGATATACGGAATACTCTTGCGGAAGCGCGGTCGAAAGCTTATTCTGCGGTTAATTCTGCTATGGTTGAAGCTTACTGGGAAATTGGCCGACAGATAGATGAAGCCGTTGGCGAACGTGCAGAATACGGAAAAGGGCTACTACAATTTCTGGCCCAACACTTGACGAAGGAATTTGGGAAAGGTTTTACAGAACGCAATTTGCGTGCGATGCGTCAATTTTTTATCACGTTTCCAATTTGGCACACACTGTGTGCCGAATTGAGCTGGTCTCATTATCGGTTACTTATGAAAATTGAAGATAGCTCGCGGCGTGAATTTTATGTAAAAGAGTGTGTAGAATCCTCATGGAGCGTTCGCCAGTTAGAGAGGCAGATTAACTCGTTTTTTTATGAACGTCTGCTTGCCACACAAAGGAGTGGGTTTGAGAGCGTGAAAAACGAGATTAATATGCTTGAACCCAAGAACGATCCCGATTATATTCTTAAAGACCCTTACATTTTGGAGTTTTTGGATTTAAAAGAAAACCGTGACTATCATGAAAGCGATTTGGAACAGGCTTTAATCAACAAACTGCAAGAGTTTCTGCTCGAACTTGGGAAGGGTTTTTCTTTTGTGGCGCGACAAAAGAGAATAACAATTGAGGGTGACCATTACTATGTGGATCTCGTTTTTTATAACTATATTCTTAAATGTTTTGTGGTTATCGACTTGAAAGCGGGAAAACTGACATATCAGGATGTTGGACAAATTGATTTCTACGTTCGATATTTTGAGGATAAGGTTAAATTACCGGGTGATAACCCTACCATTGGGATTATCCTTTGTACGGATAAGAATGATACTATGGCCAAATACTCGGTACTGTCAGATAATGAAAACTTGTTTGCCTCGAAGTATATGTTTTATCTCCCTACGGAAGAAGAACTGAAACATGAGCTGGAACGTGAACGCGAGCTTATTGAACGTCAGAAAGCCTTGGACGAGGGGGTAGACAAATGAGCATAATTACAAAGCATTCACGTATTACGGACATACTGGCACACGAAACTGGAGGACACAGTTGTGAACTTCCTACTATTACTATTTCCACTGCCGATGCCTAAACAAGAGTACTAGGCACTTTCGTTAAATTTGTTATACTGTATTTATACTGTATTTAGAAGAATAAGAAGAGAAACAATGCAAAAAGAGCAGGAATTTTAGCTTTAATCAAGAATAACATAAATAGCTTTAATACTGTCCGCCATTGCCGCGGCAGTAAACGGCGGTTATATCTTTTGGCCCGGGTAAACAGAAGGATTTCAGACAGGATGAAGGGGAAAACAATATGTATATACAATAAAAACAAAATAGGTTGATATCGCTTGCAATTCGAAATTCGCATTGCAAGCTGGGGGTACGAAGTGAGAGGTTGCCCTAGTTGGCGGTAACTGGAATAATGGTGTTGTGAAGGAACGAATTATTTACAAGCCAAAATATTATCCGGATCAGGTTGTTCACTGGTGTTTAATGCAACAAATAGAAGAGATAATTAAGCGGGGAATGTACTGCTATTGTTGTGCGAGTATTCCCGGCAGAGGGATTCATTATGCTTTGCAGGCAGTAAAGAAGTGGCTGAAAGAGGACCGCAAGCATACTAAATATTGCGTCAAGATGGACATTGTGAAGTTCTACCCTTCTGTAGACAAGGAAGTATTAAAGGAGCAGTTCCGAAGAAAAATCAAGGATAGGGATACCTTGTGGTTGATTGATACCATCATTGACAGTCATAAGTCGGGGTTACCCATTGGCAATTATACCAGTCAGTGGTTCAGCAATTTTTATCTGGAGGATTTTGACCATTATGTGAAGGAAACGCTCGGGGTAAAATATTATGTGCGGTATATGGACGACTTTTGTTTGTTTGGCAACAACAAGAAAAAGCTGCATCAGGCGAGGAAAAAGGCGGAGCAATACTTAAACGAGGTGTTGCATGTACGGGTAAAGAACAATTGGCAGCTTTTTCGGGTAGATGATCGTGGTGTTGATTTCGTGGGATACAGAATATTTCGGGATTATTGTCTGCTTAGGAAGAGTACTTCATTGCGGATAGTACGCCGAACCCGTAAGATGCGGGCAAAGGGGAAGCTAGTGTTCAAGGATGCCGCGGCCGTGATGAGTTACCGGGGCTGGCTGAAACATGGCAATGCCCATAATTTCCTGCGGAAGCATCTTTTGACGGTGGGGAAAACGGAAAAACTGAAACAGATTATTAGTGCAGAAAGCAAAAAGAACCGTGAGGGGTTCTTTTTTTAATATGTCCTGTTGACTGTGTTAGATTTTGCCTTGCCTTTCGAAAATTATGGTATAATGTCTATATCTATGACAGATGGTAATAATGAAACTGTTTGGATATCCTAAATGGATGGAGGTACAGTAGATGGAGAAACGGATTCGGGATGAATTAAAAACCTTAAAGGAGATCATCGTCAACATTATTCCTGTGGAGCAGATCTTTTTGTTTGGCTCTTACGCTTATGGTAAGCCGCATACGGATTCGGATCTCGATATCTACGTTGTGATACCGGAAAATGCGGAGATTCGGGAAATTGATGCGATGAGATTGATTCATAGAGCCATTCGTGACAAAAAAACAATGCCTGTAGATGTGATAGTTAGCAAAAAAAATAAGTTTAATCAACGCAAATCAGCCCCTACCATTGAGCGACAAATAGTCCAAGAGGGGATAGTGCTATATGGATAACCGCATACACGCTCAGGAGTGGCGAAGGCTGGGGGAAATGGATTTAAGCAGTGCTAGAGCCATTCGTGATTTTATTCTAAATATTGCCCCACAGATGGCACAAACTGTAGTTGATTAGTGAGGAAGATATCTGAGGAGATTATTAATGATGTTGATAACAACTTCCCAGTGGCAAATATTTTGTTTCGGTATTGGTGGAACAACTGG
>DHPU01000083.1:0-2052 GCA_002407935.1 Peptococcaceae bacterium UBA5356 | reverse complement strand
GACTTTAGTCATGTGAGGTTCACCGGCGATTAATGAAATTAGAACAAACTGTGCGTAAACTGAAGGAAATAGCCACTTATTCTTGGGAAGACTATAATCAGAACGAGGGATTAAAAGATAGGGCCGAACGCAGAGAAGAAGGAATTATTTCACTTGATTTAGCCGAAACGATGCAAAAGATAGCCGGGTTTCGTAATATTTTAGTACATGATTATTTGGAAATTGATCAGCAAATAGTTTATGCAACTTTAAATAAATTGCAGGATTTTCGGGAATTCGCACAATGTATTTATAGAGTATTAGACTGAATCTGGCAAAAAAGGCAGGTGCGGATTCGTGGATAAGGTTATAGAGCAGATTAAAGTAAGGGCAAAAAAATATAAAATAGAAAAGGTCGTCTTGTTTGGTTCTCGGGCAAGAGGTAACCATAGTATTACCAGCGATTATGACATAGCCGTTTTTGGGGATGGCTTATCCCCGGTAGATGAAGCAAGGTTTTGTGATGATGCTGAGGAAATAGAAACATTAAAAAAAATCGATGTAGTATTTATTAAGCAAAACACAGCAGGCGCTTTGCTTCAAAATATTATGAGAGATGGTGTTATAATCTATGAGCAAGTTCACTGCGAAAATAAGTAACTTTCATAATGCTTTGCAAAGGCTGAAAGAGGCTGTGTCAGAATGGCAAGAAGAAAACACTAACGATGTTGTGCGTGATGGCTTGATTCAACGGTTCGAATTTACTTATGAACTGGCTTGGAAAACAACTAAAGAATATTTAGAAGAAATGGGTATTATGGATAAAAACTCTCCCAGAGCCGTCATCAAAGAAGCCTTTGCGCAAAAACTTATTTCTAGTGAAGAAATATGGTTGCTTATGATAAAAGATCGGAACATGACTTCCCATCTCTATCAAGAAGAAATGGCTCGAGAAATTGCCGAGAGAATAAAGGATAAGTATGTTAAAGAATTCGAAGATCTATACCGGCAATTGCCAAAGGGTAGGTAGCTTGTTTGCCGACCCCAAAAGGCAGAAAGTGTGAAATGAAGATGGCGGTGGCCTATGGCGAAAGCACCGCTAAGGGATAGCGAAGGTTATCAATATCTAGTTACGGGCAAGAACCCTTTTACAGGAACCTTTGTAACGAATGGACGAAAGGCAATACTTAGCATGCTCAACGATAGGAAGTGCTAGCGATTCTAAAAAGGTATAAGTACAGGTCGAAAGCTTGAATGTAGATAAGATAAGTAAATTGCCAACGATTACTTGACACTAACGTCCAGCAACAAATAATTGACAATTGTAGATACTTTGTATATACTTTAAGCAGAGGTGATGTATATGTATGCCACAGTCCAAAAGTGGGGGAATAGTCGGGCGATAAGGATTCCGAAGCCTATTCTTGAAATGGTTGGGCTTAATGAAAATGATCAAGTAGAGATAAAAGTTCAAGATGGCAATTTAATTATTGTTCCTGTGAAAAAACATAAGACTTTACAAGAAAGGATTGTTGAATACAAAGGAGATTATAAGTGTAGCGAATGGGATATAGGAACCCCGGAAGGTAAAGAGGTGTTTTAATGAAATATATACCGAAACAAGGAGATATTATATTTTTAGAATTCACCCCTCAAGCAGGGCATGAACAAAGCGGGAAAAGGCCGGCACTAGTTGTTAGTAATAACATATATAATCAATTTACAAATATGGCGATGGTATGTCCTATTACTAACACAAATAGAGATTTTCCGTTGCACGTGGAATTGGATAAAGGAACTAAAACAACAGGAGTTATAATGTGCGAGCAGGTTAAAGCTTTAGATATATATGCACGAAATGTATCTTTTTATGAAAAAGTACCAAGGGAGATTTTAGAGGAAGTAGTAGATATTTTAATCGGGTTTGTGGAATTTGAGGAGTTTTCGTGAAAATTACTATTGACATAGTAAAGTAGGGTATGCTACTATATAAAAGCTGCCCATTGAGGTAGCGGCACTATCAAACAAATTAATATACAGCTGAAACTAGGAAAAACTAAGGAAGCAAGCTTA
>DHPU01000084.1 GCA_002407935.1 Peptococcaceae bacterium UBA5356 | reverse complement strand
ACTTTAGTCATGTGAGGTTCACAGGAGAAAAGGATAATGAAAAATGAAAAGGGTACTGAGAAAAAAGGATTATTTGCACGTTTGGTTGAGAGTAAAAAATCTAAAAAGAATTCATGTTGCTGCAATATCGAATTAGAAGAGATATTAGAAGAAAATGATAAAATTACAACAGAGAACACCTCAAAAGAAAAAGGTACTGATTCTTGCTGCTAATAATATTCACCTTATTAAAAGCAGATTGACAAATAATAATATAAGGGTGTAATATAAAACATATTAACGTATGCGAATATGAACATATTAATAAGACTTATTCGATAGGAGGAAATAGGCGTGAACCGATTAACAAATATATTTAAATTATTGTCAGACGAGACGAGGCTAAGAATGCTGGTCCTTCTTTACCAGGAAGAGCTTTGTGTCTGTGAACTGAGTGGGATACTTGAAGTTCCGCAGCCAAGAATATCACAGAATCTATCAAAATTCCGAGATATGGATTTAGTAACAGACGAAAGAAAAGAAAAATATGTTTATTATTCATTGAAAAATGAGAATAAGGTTCTATTAAGCATATTAAAAGATATTATTAGCGATATCGATTCTTATCCAAAATTCATTGCTGATCGTGTTGGGATCAAAGATAAAGAAAAATATTTAAGTCAGTGCTGCAGTAAATGCGATTAGACTTAAGAAGGAGATGCCCTAATGTTTATATTCGATTTTTTAAACAGGCAGCTATTAAAGATGGAATGGCTTTACAATTTGGTGCGGAAATTGGTCGAGGAAGTTCTTGGCTTAGAAATGACGGATAGACTCGGAGGTAGTCTGCACTTCTTCATTTATGATGTCGTAAAAATTTTCATACTTCTATCAGTGCTTATATTTACAATATCTTATGTGCAGAGCTTTTTCCCGCCGGAGAGAACTAAGAAAATATTAGGAAGATACAAAGGCTTGTCAGCCAATACTCTGGCAGCGTTGTTAGGCACTATAACACCATTTTGCTCCTGCTCCTCAATCCCGCTTTTTATAGGATTTACAAACGCAGGACTTCCTATTGGTGTCACCTTTTCATTTCTGATTTCCTCTCCCCTTATTGATTTGGCTTCCATGTTATTGCTTGCCAGCATTTTCAATATGAAGATTGCAGTTGCCTACGTTATCGTAGGACTCATTCTTGCGGTTGTAGGAGGAAGTATCATCAGTAAAGCTAAACTGGAAAGCTATGTTGAGCCTTTTGTTTATAGCAATCAAATTATGGAGATAGCTCAGGAAGAATTAACCACTAAGGACAGGGCTGATTACGCAAAGAATCAAGTAAAGGATATCGTAAAAAAAGTCTGGCTCTATATATTGATTGGTGTGGGAATAGGTGCGTTGATCCATAATTGGATCCCTGAAAGTGTCATTTCTACCGTGTTGGGGCAGGATAAATGGTACTCGGTTATCATAGCTACCGTAGTAGGCGTACCAATGTATGCTGATATATTCGGAACTCTTCCCATCGCAGAGGCCCTAGTTTATAAGGGTGTTGGACTCGGAACCGTGCTATCCTTCATGATGGGTGTTACTGCTTTATCCCTGCCTTCCATGATTATGCTGAAAAGAGTTGTGAAAACAAAACTGCTGGCTGTATTCTTTGCTGTTGTAACTATTGGAATTATTATAATAGGCTATTCCTTTAATGCCTTCGGATATTTGTTCCTGTAACATCTTATAAAAAAATAATGGTCTATATTGTCAGAAAGGGGTGAAAGATTTGGCTCAGAAATGGTATCCGGTTATTGATTATGTTGAATGTGTGGAATGTGGTATTTGTATTAAAAAATGTCCTCATGGTGTTTACGACACCTCAAAAGCCCCTTCCCCTGTTGTAAAGTATCCCGAATCCTGTATAGATCACTGTCATGGCTGCGGTAACCTCTGCCCTGTTGACGCAATAACTTATGTAGGTGATGACATGGGGTGGGCGCCGCCTAAGGGGAATACAGAATCGGCAGAGGTCTGCTGTTCCTGTGGCAACAATGAAAAGTCTGATAAAAAGGTTTTAGTGGAATACTTATATTTGGATATTCAAACCTGCGATCGATGTATCGGCACAGATAGTGTTTTAGATGAAGCAATGATGGTTCTCACTCCCGCTTTAAAGCTTGCTGGTTATGAAATTGAATATAACAAAATAGAAATTAAAACAGAAGAATTGGCTAGAAAATACCAATTTCTCTCTTCCCCGACAATACAAGTAAATGGGAAAGACGTATGCCAATCAGTTGCCGAGAATAGTTGTGGATGCTGCAGCGAAATCAGCGGGACAGATGTTGATTGCCGCGTGTTTGAATACAAGGGAGAAACTTATGAGGTACCACCTAAGGAAATGCTTGCGGAAGCAATTCTACAAACGGTGTTCGGAGCGGCTGAAAGCGGTTGCACGTGTGGCGAGTACAGACTTCCGAAAAATCTAAAGACCTTCTTTGATGGCAAAAACACAAAAAAAAGCAATAAATGTTCTTGTGGAGGTGACTGCTGCTAGTGGAGAAGAAAAATATTATTCGGATAATAATTTCTATCTGCATTGTACTGGTAGTGGCAGGAATTTGGATGATCAAGAATTTAAATCATAATTCAGAAACGCCAGCCAATCCAGTAGAGAAGCAGTTTTTATTGATTTGGAGTCATTAACATCATATGGACTGCCTATCATAATAGACTTTAAAAAGCAAAGGAGATTTTATTATGTCACTATTTGGAAAAAAGATTAAAAAAGAAGAAACGACTTCCTGCTGCTGCGGTAGTAATTGCGATACTGAAAGCAAGGATTCAGCAGAGAATCAACAAACAGAAGGGGCTTCCGTGAAAATACTCGGAACCGGTTGCGCCAGATGCAATCAGCTTGAATCTGCTACAAAAGAAGCATTAAAGCAGCTTGGTATGGATACCGCGATCGACCATATTACCGATTTTTCGCAAATAGCGGCATATGGCGTGATGATGACGCCTGCCCTTGTGGTTGATGGCAAGGTGGTTTCCTATGGTAAAGCTCTCAAAGCAGGAGAGGTTGTAAAAATCCTCCAAAAAGTTAGGGGGTAATGGCATGGAAATTCACTGCGGCTAAGTTGATAAAGCCGCTGCCTTGGGTATTGGCATCTACGGTACCGACTTTGGTACAACTTTGTTGGAGCATTTCCTTTATTTCTGGGGAAGTGAGGGCGGGATTGGCTTCGAGAAGCTGGGCAATAACGCCGGCACAGATGGGTGTAGCCATGGAGGTACCGGAAAAGCTTAGGTACCAGTTGTCAATAGCTTTATTGTCGGGCATTTTATCGAGATAGGAGTCTTTGGCTCGGGCAGAAATAATATTGCTACCGGGGAAAAGGAAGTCGGGCTTGGTAAGCCCGTCAAGGGTGGGGCCTCTGCTGGAGAAATCGGCAACGGTATCGTCAGTGGTAGTGATGGTGTCATGATCATCAAAGGCGCCTACGGTAATAAGGGCGGGATGGATGCCGGGTGAGTTGATGGTCTTAGGTTCGGGGCCATCATTACCTGCGGCGGTACAGACAACCAGTCCGGCCTGCCAAGCCTTTTCTAAGGCTTGACAGAGGGGGTCTTCCCGGTAAGAAACGGTGGTTTTGTAGCCCAGGGAGAGGGTAATTATTTTAATATTATATTTTTTCCGATTGGCGAGAACCCATTCGATACCTTTGATGGCTGTTGAGGATTTTCCGATGCCCATTTTGTTTAAGATTTTCAGGGCAATTATTTTGGCTTCAAAGGCCGGGGCGGTGTATTTCCCTGAGGAGGAGTAGCCGTTTCCGGCTGCTGCTCCGGCGCAGTGGGTACCATGTCCGTTATCGTCATAAGGGGTGTTTTTATTTTTGACGAAATCTTTAAAAGCGAGGATGCGGTTTTGGGGCTGCAAAAAGTCCGGGTGAGGATAAATTCCGGTATCTAGTACAGCAATAGCCACACCTTTACCACTGTATTTTTTCTCCCAAAGGGAAGGGGCTTGAATAGTAGGAGCGGCAATGTTCAGAAGGGTTCTGATTTCCTGATCCAGATAGATTTTAGTGACGAGGGAGTGGTTCGTTAGTTTTTTAATTGCTTTCAGGGAAAGGGAGGTGGAGAAACCGTTGATGATTTCTAAGTCGTCAATGGCTTTGTTATATTGGGAAAGGGAGGTGCGTAGCTCCTTTACTGCTTCATGGTCACGCACTGTTGCTAATTGGATAATGACTGGAAAACGGTAAATTTTATTCTGAATAAAATGGTAAAGGCGTTGTAAAAAACAAGGAAGCTGGGAAGCTGTTCTATAGCAGGTAATCAGTCTGGATCTAAGTTCCGGATCCAGTTTGGATGAATAGGAGCGCAACCAGTCTAATTCTTGGATATTCATGGACATCCCCTCTTTTTTCAACGTTACTTTTACATAATACGAAAAAAGAAAGAAAAAGGTTCGAGCAAGAAAGCAGGAAAAAGAGAATGGTTGTATAATATTTCTAAGTGGATTCAAAAAAGGGGGATAGAAAATTGAAGCGAAATCATGTCGGGATGGCGCTAGTTTTATTAGGGATAATGGTATTTTTAGTAGTGGGATGTATTGGAAAGGAACAAGCGGGAGAAGGGCCGGAGGAACCAGGGTTGGTTGAGGAAAACAGAGAGACTGCGGAAGGTGATACAGGAGAGGACAAACAGGCTGACGAGAGCTCGCAAAGTGTTGAACAGGCCAAAAAGCAGTTGCCGGGTGCTTTATTAGTGATGGTTGATAATTTTAGTAAAGCACGGCCTCAGAGCGGTTTGGATCAGGCGGATCTTGTTTATGAAATTGTGGCTGAGGGCGGTATTACTAGATTCATGGCTCTTTTTTATCGGCAAGGGGTGGAGAAAATCGGGCCGATACGTAGTGCTCGCAGTTATTTTGCACAGCTGGCTCGTGGTTATAATGCTCCTTTGGCGCATGCGGGTGGGAGTGCGGAGGCTTTGAATTTGATTGTCAAAATTAAGATGAAGGATCTGGATGAGATCTATAATTCCGGTGCCTATTTCTGGCGTGACAAGCAGAGAAAGATGCCGCATAATCTTTACAGCAGTACGGATAAACTACAGCAAGGTGCTAAAAATCGGGGATATAGTTTAGAAGCTCCTTTCTTGCAGCCAACCGGGACAGCTTGGGAAGGGGAGCCGTTTACCGGCGAATTTGAACTGGATTATTCCGTGCCTAAATATAGTTACAAGGTAACTTGGCAGTATAAAAATAAGCAGTATGAAAGAAAAATTAACGGCAAGCCTCATTTAATGGAAGATGGTACGCAGCTTATGGCGGATAATGTACTGGTGATGGCGGTCAAAACAAGTACATATATGAAGGATGGAATCCCTCTTTCTGATGTGCAAATCGTTGGTCAAGGGGAGGCACGTTTTTTTATTGACGGACAAAAGCTTCAAGGGTCTTGGGAGAAAAAGTCTGATGTTGCTGCGGTGAAGTTTTATGATGAGAAGGGTGATTTGCTGAAATTAAAAAAAGGCAAGACCTGGATTCAGGTTGTGCCTCAGTTAAAAAAAATTAAGGAAAAAGAAGCCTTATAGGACCGAGTGTAACTAAGTAAATTAGGAGAAATAAAGAAAGACCCACCTTTATTTTTAAGGTAGGTCTTTCTTTTATGTAAGAGGGGGTATAGTTGATTATTTTAACTTACAACTTATTATAACATAGCAAAGTTGTCGAATGCAAGATAAAAATGTAGAAACTATTTTAAATAATTTAATTTTAAAGAAAAAGGGTTTTAGGAGGGACAACAAAAGGGTATTAAGCATAAACTACAATAAAATCTGTATTAAGGAGGGAATCAAGTTGAAAAACTTTACCTTTAAAGTATTTCCCACTCCACCTGGGTTAGAAAATAATGTGATGATGCCTTGTCCAATGCCGCCCTCTATGCCTTGCCCTGTCCCTGTTCCCGCCCCTTGTCCACAGCCTCCGGGGTATCCACAGCCACAGCATCCGGGCTATGCGGCACCGCCTTTTACTTGCCCTTATTTCCGGCTAGCGCATGCTTATGTGCCCTGGCAGTACTATAATGCAATCTATAGTCCGGCAGAAGCACTGGAAAAGGGGACGCTTTTCCCGGAATTATGTATGCCTCAGGGACAATATGGCCCTTGTGAAGGACCGTGCCCTTGCAGATTATCCTTTGGAGGGGGTGTTCCGTGTGACGAGTAATAACGCTGCTTGTTTACCCTTATTGAGAAAAATACAGCAAGTTGAATTTGCAGCCTTGGAGTTGAATTTGTACTTGGATACTCACCCCGATGATTTTAGGGCGATTGAGCAATATAATCGTATGCATAGGGAGCTTTGTGAGTTGAAACGGCAATATGAACAGCAGCATGAACCGCTGCTGAATTATGGCTTTGGCATGAATAACGGCAGAACCTGGCGCTGGGCGGAAACTCCCTGGCCCTGGGATATGTAGAAAGGGGGATAAAAAGAGATGTGGGTATATGAAAAGAAATTACAGTATCCTGTTAATGTTTCCGGGAAAAATGTGCAGCTTGCGAAATGGATTATTACGCAGTATGGCGGCCCGGATGGTGAATTAGCGGCTTCTTTGCGGTATTTGAATCAGCGTTATTCTATCCCTACGGAGAGAGCAAAAGCTACTTTGAACGATATCGGCACGGAAGAACTGGCGCATCTGGAAATAGTTGGGACACTGGTGCATAAGTTAACGAAGGATGCTTCCATAGCGGAATTAAAAGCGGCTGATTTAGCCGGGCATTATGCCGATCATGACAGAGCACTTTTTTATGTGGATGCGGTGGGTAATCCTTGGACGGCCGCGTACATTCAGGCTAAAGGGGATCCCATTGCCGATTTAACAGAAAATATGGCCGCGGAGCAAAAAGCCCGAGCCACGTATAATTGGTTGATTAATTTGTCTGATGATCCGCAGGTTACGGATGTGTTACGCTTTCTAAGGGAGCGGGAAGTAGTACACTTCCAGCGCTTTGGAGAGACGCTTAATTATGTACAGCAGTATTTGGATGAGAAGAAGTGCTATTAAGGGAAAAGGCGATTGCATACTTGCTGTTTTAGCGGGATGGAGGTACTATTGTTGGTGTAGCTTTTCCAGGGAGAGGATTAGCGGCAAGGCGAGCAGACCGCCGCCTACAGCCTGGGTAATATTGGCGACCATGCTTAATAAGGCGGTAGGGAAGCCATATAAGAATGTTTCAAACGCTAAATAGCCGCCGACCATAATACTGCCGCCTAAGATAAAGCTTAGGATAAAGCCTAAAAACTTTTTGACGAGTGAATCGGTTGCTTTAGCGAAGGCATGGTAGCAGTAACCGACTATTAGGGCATCCAGACCTTTAATAACAAAGGTCGCCGGTGCATAAATACCGTAACCGGAAAAGAGATCGGCCAAGGTGGAGCCGACTGCAGCCGCAAGGGCTCCAAGCACTGGCCCAAGTAAGACACCGCTCAGATAGACTAAACTATCTCCAATGTGAATATATCCTTTGGCAGGGGTGGGTATTTGAATAATCATGGTCCCTACCATAACTAGCGCAGCCATAAAACCGGCAGTTGCTAGTTGTTTTGTTTTAAAAATCCCCATTGTGAAAGACCTCCTAAAAATAATGTATAATAAAGTTACTATAATATATAATCACTAATATGGGAAGGGTGAAATTTTCACGAAGAGGGAATGTTGACATTTGAGGCGCTAAGCAGTAGCATATTTAACAAAGAATAGACAAAGGAGCGTATACAGCAGATGCGGGCGATCATAATTGGTGCAGGGAAGATCGGATATAATCTTGCTAAGATTTTGGCAAAAGAAAATCACGATGTTGTCGTAATTGAAAAGGAAGAAGAACGTGCTAAAATTATTGAGGAATATTTAGATGTAGAAGTGATGGTTGGTAACGGAGCCAGTGGTGCACTTTTGGAGAAAGCCGGCATTAAAGAGACTGGTTTAATGATTGCGGTTACTGCCAGTGATGAAGTTAATATGATTGCTTGTATGGTGGCTAAAACCTATGGTGTCGGTAAAACCGTAGCCAGGGTGCGCAATTCGGAGTATATTGAGGAAAAGGGGCAAATGGATAAGGCTCTCCCGGGGATAGATGTAATCATTAATCCGGAGTTGGTAACGGCTAAGGAAATTGTCAAGTTAATTGATGCACCTGAAGCTTTGGACGTAGAGTATTATGCGGATGGCAATATCCAGCTTTTGGAATTGCGGATCAAGAGTGAAGCTCCGGTTGTCAATATGTATCTGAGGGAATTAAAGTTTGATTATTCTTTTTTAATTTTAGCGATTAAGCGGCACGATAAGTTAATTATCCCCTGTGGGAAGGATCAGCTTTTAGCCAATGACCTTATTTTCCTTTTGGCTAAGACGAAGGAAATGGTTCATCTGGAAAAACTCTTTGGTATTAAGCGTTTCAGAGCTCAACGGGTAATGGTTTTAGGGGGAGGTTATACGGGGTATCATCTGGCGAAGATATTGGAAGGACGCAATTACGCCGTCAAGATTATTGAAAAGAAATATAATAAGTGTGTTGATATAGCCCAAAATCTAAATAATACGATGGTTTTGTATGGTGATGCGACGGATATGAATTTTTTAATTAATGAAGGAACCGGCAATGCCGATGTTTTTGTCTGCCTGAGCGATGATGATAAGCTCAACTTGTTGGTGAGCCTGATTGTGAAAAACTTAGGTGTAAAACGGACAATTGCTCAAGTGGGTCATTCCGATTATGTTAATTTAATCGAAAATGTGGGAATAGACGTGGGAATTAGCCCTCGGGTACTCACAGCCAATGAGATTTTGCGGTTCGTGCATAAAGGGAACAATATTATTTCGGTGACTTTGCTGAGTAATGAAAATGCTGAAATGACGGAATTGATTGTTTCGGAAAAGAGCCAGGTTGCGAATAGGAAATTGCGGGATTTGCATTTCCCGAGCGGTTCTTTAATTGGTTCTGTTTATCGGCAGAATCAGGTGATTATTCCGGGCGGTAATGACGAATTAAAGCCAGGCGATGTTGTCACGCTTTTTACTTTACCAAAGGCTTCGGGACGTGCTTTGGATTATCTGACGAAATAACGAGGGGGCTTTTCTGTTGAATTATCAAAGGATTGTGTGCTCTCTTAGCCTGATCTTAATGATTATAGGCTTATCGATGTTTTTCCCTTTTTTATGGTCGATCTATTATGGGGAAATAGAAGCATATGCTTTTCTTTTATGCAGTGGGCTGGTTTTTCTGATCAGTCTGCTGGGCTATAAAACAACGAAGCTGGAGGGACCCTTTCTTAATAAAGAGGTTTTTTGTATTGTTACGTTGGCGTGGCTGCTTGCTTCTTTTTTTGGCTCGTTGCCTTATTTAATTGCCGGTACCTTTACTTCTCCTGCTGATGCTTTTTTTGAAACCATGTCCGGTTTTACTACTACCGGAGCCAGCGTTTTATCAGACGTGGAGGTGCTGCCCAAGGGGATTTTATTTTGGCGCAGTTTGACTCATTGGCTGGGGGGCATGGGTATTATTGTTTTGTTTGTGGCGCTGCTGTCTTCGCTGGGAACAGGCGGAGTGCAGATGTTTCAGGCCGAATCGCCCGGCGGCTCCATAATCAAAAAGTTAAAGCCGCGGATTAGTGAATCGGCGAAAATATTATGGGTTACGTATGTAATCTTGACAATTGTAGAAACCATTCTCTTGTGTTTGTTCGGAATGCCTTTTTTCGATGCGTTGTGTCATTCCTTCGGGAGCGTGGCTACGGGGGGGTTTTCTACGAAAAACGCCAGTATTGGCTATTATCACAGTGCGGCGATCGAATGGGTTATTATTATTTTCATGTTTTTATCGGGAGCTAATTTTGCTTTATATTATCAGGGGGTTCGCGAGAGAAGTCTTCGCCCTTGGCGGCGTAATAGTGAGTTTAAGCTGTATGCTTTTTTTGTTGTGCTGGCGGCAGTTTTGCTTACGTACAATCTGTATCCTGGGGGGAGCACTGCTTTGGGGGAAACGATCCGTCAGGCGGTTTTTCAGGTTGTTTCCATTATAACCACGACGGGGTATGCTTCGGTTAATTTTGATCAATGGCCGTTCTTTGCCAAAACTATTTTGCTTACCTTGATGTTTATCGGGGGCTGTGCAGGTTCCACCGGTGGAGCGATTAAGGTTGGCCGGATTCTAGTTTTGTTAAAGCAGACGATTTTCGAGCTGCAACGTCATTTGCATCCGCGGGCTGTTTTTACCTTGAAGGTGGATGAACGGGTGCTGGAACAGGAAAAGGTGATGAGTATTCTGCAGTTCTTTTATATTTATATTACGCTTACGATTGCCGGAGTAATTTTTATGTCTTTCCAAGGTCTTGATTTTGTATCGGCGTTTACGGCCATAGCGACAACCTTAGGTAATGTAGGCCCGGGACTTAACAAAGTAGGCCCGGCGCTGAATTTTGGCTTTGTTTCCGCGGCGGGAAAATATTGCTTATCCTTTTTCATGCTGTTGGGAAGACTAGAGCTTTATACGGTGCTGGTGCTCTTTTTGCCTTCTTTTTGGCGTAAGGGATAGACTTACGCCAAGACACCAAGACACCAAGACACCAAGGCTCAAGGCAGATTTTACTTGCGTTTCCCGACGAAAAGTTATAAAATATTTTAGTTAGCCATAAAGTTGAGGAGGAAGACAGAAATGCAGTGCAAAGAAATTCGTAATATCGCGATTATCGCTCATGTGGATCATGGTAAAACTTCGCTTGTAGATAAATTGTTAGGACAGGCCGGCGCTTTTGATGTCCATGAACAGGTGGTGGATCGAGTTCTTGATTCCAATGATTTGGAACGGGAAAAGGGAATTACTATTTTAGCCAAGAATACTTCTATCCAGTATGCCGGTTATACGATTAATATAGTGGATACACCGGGTCATGCGGATTTTGGCGGTGAAGTAGAGCGGATCATGAAGATGGTGGATGGCGTAATCTTGGTGGTGGATGCTTTTGAGGGTTGTATGCCTCAGACCAGGTTTGTTTTAAAAAAAGCTTTGGAACAAAAGCTGGTACCGATTGTGGTGGTGAATAAAATGGATCGGGAAAACGCCAGACCCTCGGAGGTTGTTGATGAAGTACTGGATTTGTTTATTGATTTAGGTGTTAGTGAAGACGGGCTGGATTTCCCGGTAGTATATGTTTCGGCGTTGGAAGGGTGGGCTTCTTTACAGCCTGAGAGCAAGGGGGAAAAGTTCATTTCTTTGTTTGAGACGATTATTCAACGGATTCCGGCTCCGCAAGGGGATGTTAACGGAGCTTTACAGATGCAGGTCAGTTTGCTGGACTATAATGATTATCTCGGTCGTGTGGCGATTGGACGAGTTAACCGAGGGGTAATTAAAAATGGGGCGCAGGTAACGGTGGTTAAACGGGATGGAAGTACGGAAAATCTCCGAGTCGCCAAGCTTTTTGGTTTTCAAGGTCTTAAACGAGTGGAAATTGAGGAAGGAAAGACCGGAGAAATTGTTGCCGTGGGTGGACTGGGGAAAATATTTGTGGGAGAAACAATTTGTGAACTGAATAGCCCAGACCCGTTGCCTCTCTTAAAAATTGATGAGCCTACCTTGCAGATGAGCTTTCTGGTGAATGATTCGCCTTTTGCCGGTAAAGAAGGAGAGCCGATTACCTCTAGAAAGCTGGGGGCGAGGTTAAAAAAGGAGATGGAAACGGATGTTTCGTTACGGGTTGAAGATACGGATAGCCCAGAAATTTTTCTGGTGTCAGGCAGAGGAGAATTACATCTTTCTATTTTGATTGAAACGATGCGGAGGGAAGGATTGGAGTTTCAAGTCTCTAAGCCGCGGGTAATTTTTAAACGACAGGGGGAGCGGCTACTGGAACCTTTTGAGCATCTTGTGATAGATACTCCGGAAGATAGTGTGGGCTCTGTGATGGAAAAATTGGGAGCCCGCAAAGGGGATCTGTTGAATATGCTGAATAACGGAGGACGGGTGCGCCTTGAATATTCTATTCCAGCTAGGGGATTGGTGGGCTTTAGAACGGAATTTCTCACGGATACACGCGGCTATGGGATTATGTATCATAGCTTTGAGGCGTATAAAGAATATCGGGGTGAAATTAATCGTAGGAAGAATGGGGTGCTGATTGCCTGGGAAACAGGGACAACTACAACATATGGGCTGTTAGCTGCTGAAGAACGGGGAACGCTCTTCATGACAGCTGGAATTGAGGTTTATGAAGGGATGATTGTAGGAGAAAATAGCCGTGAACAGGATATTGTAATAAATGTTTGTAAGGAAAAGCAGCTTTCTAATATGCGTTCTTCTACTAAAGATGACACGATTAAATTAAAGGCACCGCGTAATTTGGCTCTTGAACAATTCCTGGAATATTTGGGTGATGATGAATATCTGGAGGTAACTCCTCATTCTCTGAGGTTACGGAAAAAGGTTTTGCACAAGGCGGAAAGAGCCAGGTATGAAAAAAACAAAAATCAATAAAAAGCCAAGGAATTTGAGGGGAATTTGCAGGGTCTTTGACGGATAGGTAGTTCAGTGGTAAAATAAAAGCCAAATAAAAATGGCAATGATTTTTGGTGGAAAGATGCGTAAAATTGTTTGCAAAGCGTATGGAAAGATTAATTTAACTTTGGATGTGTTGGGAAAAAGAGCTGATGGCTATCATGAGGTTCTGACCATTTTGCAGGGTATTAGTCTTTGTGATCAAGTAGAGATAGCCAAAGGGGAAAAGGGCATCAAGCTGAGTTGTAATTTCCCTCAACTGGGCACGGGAACGGATAACCTTGCTTATCGGGCGGCACAGCTGTTAAGAGAGGATTATCCGCAAATTTCCGGGCTTAAACTGCACTTGACCAAGGAAATTCCGCTTGCAGCGGGTTTGGCGGGGGGCAGTACTGATGCGGCGGCAGTTTTATGGGGAATTAATCAATTATACGAGTTGCAGCTTTCTTTGGAACAATTAGGTCAATATGGAGCGAGGCTGGGTTCAGATGTACCTTTTTGCCTAGAACCGCTTACAGCGATAGGAGAGGGAAGAGGGGAGCTAATCCGTAAATGTGCTCCGGCCCCGGAAATTTGGTTGGTATGGGTCAAACCTCCTTTTAGTGTAACGGCAAAGGAGGCTTATCAACAGCTTGCACAGGTGAAGATTGAAAGCAGACCGCAAACAGAGATGGTTTTACGGGGTTTGCAGGAGCAGAATAAGAAGTTAATCTTTGCTAATATCGGGAATGTGTTAGAGTATGCTACTTTCGCTTTGTATCCTCAATTAATAAGCTGGAAAAAAGAAATGGAAGAACTGGGAGCCGAAAAGGTAATGATGTCGGGAAGCGGACCTACTCTTTTAGCTTTTTTTAATCAAAAAGAAGCAGCACAAAAACTGGCGTCTTCCTATAATAAGCCGGGTTGGAACATGGCGGTTGCCCGTACAACCAACGGTGAGGATATTGAGGGAAGGGTGGTTTATGTTGAATGAGAGACGTTTAATTGCGGTAGAGGTAGATCAATTTAAACCTTTACGTGATGTTGTTTTCGAAGCTCTTCGTAAAGCTATTTTAGAAGGGGTTTTAAAATCGGGGGAACGGTTGATGGAAAATCAGCTTGCGGAAGATTTAGGCGTAAGCCGTACGCCGGTACGAGAAGCTATTCGCAAACTGGAATTAGAAGGTTTTGTTGTTATTCTCCCTCGTAAAGGGGCTTATGTTTCAGAAATTTCGTTTAAAGATGTGGATGAAGTCTATGAAATTAGGTCTGCGTTGGAGTCTTTGGCCTGTGGACTAGCGGCGGAAAGAGCTACGGATAGTGAAATAGAAGAAATGGAGCGTTATCTGCTGGAGGAGAATGAGTATCTTTATAATGAGGATCTTTCGTTAACGGTGAAGACGGATGTGGGGTTACATGAGCTTATTTATAAAGCTACTCGTAATGAAAGATTGATTGGCTTTTTAATTAATTTAAAGGAACAGGTTTATCGATTGCGGTCTACTTCCATTACTCTGCCGGGCAGAAAGAAAAAGAGTCTGGGAGAACATAAAGGAATTGTAGAAGCGATTGCGGAACATAATGTCGCCTTGGCTCAAAAATTAGGACAGGAGCATATTGAACATGCCGAACAGGCGATGCTAAAGCTGCTTAGCAAAAAAGCCGAAAATAAGAAGGAAACATATTAGGAGTATAAATAAAGATGGAAACGACTGTAGCGATTATCCTAGCGGGTGGTTCTAAACCGTTAATCACCATTGGCAAACGGTATATGGTAGATTTTGTCGTTGAAGCCTTGCAAAAATTGCCCTATCTGCAAAGGATTATCATTGCCGGTTCGCCAGAAGCATTAAAGAAAAAGTATGCAGAACAATCTCCCCAAATTGAGCTTGTGAATAGTGGGGAAACAACGATAGAAAGTTTTATGCAGGCTTTTCGTTTAGTGCCTGAGGACGCCCAACAGATTTTAATTGCTACCGGGGATATCCCTTTACTTACACCAGAGGCAGTAAACCACTTTGTCGAGAGTTGCCGTAAGTTAGAGGGAGCTCTTTTTTATCCAATTGTAAGTAAGGAAGTAAATGAGCAAAAGTATCCCGGGGTAAAGCGTACTTACGTTCATTTGCGGGAAGGGGTTTTTACCGGCGGCAATTTGTTTTTAATCAAACCTCAAATAGTGGAGCAATGTGTAGAGGAAGCCAAGGAGCTGGTGCGGTTGCGAAAGAAACCTCTTGCTTTGGTGTCACATCTGGGCTGGAAATTGCTGTGGAATTATGTGTGGGGCAGGCTCTCGCTTAAGGAGGCCGAAAAAGGGGTGTCCAGACTGCTGGGTGGAGTTAATGGAGTTGCGGTGATTTCTCCATATCCGGAAATAGGTGTGGATGTGGATAAACCTAGTGATTTAGCCTTGGCGAAGGAAATATTAACAGACATTAGTAAAAAATAGTTGGCAATAAATATTTCAAATAAAAAAATATTTGCAAAATAAAGTTTTTTGAGGTAATCTATAAGGAAAAGCAGGAAGAAGAAAAAATTGTCATAAGAAGTAGTTTTGTAGTCTTTTTTATGATGAAGTTTTTGCAGATTCAATCAAGTCCCGCGTGAATATTTCATATATTGCAATAAATGAATAAATGGATATAAACAAATGTACCCAAGGACTAAATAATGGGAAATTTCTTAAAGAGTAGCAGGAAAATACAATTTTATGACGAATAGGTGTTAATAGCCAGTTATTGAGGAAGGTGGTGAACTTAATGAATATAACAGATATTAGGATTAGGAAAATAAATCAGGAAGGCAAAATGAAAGCGGTTGTATCGATAACCTTTGATGATTCTTTTGTAGTACATGACGTTAAAGTTGTTGAAGGTACTAATGGTTTATTTGTAGCTATGCCTAGCAGAAAAACTCCCGAGGGCGAATTTCGGGATATTGCTCATCCTATTTCTTCCGATGCTCGCGAAATTATTCAATCTGCTGTATTAAAGGCCTATCAGGAAGCAATTTAATTGAAATTATTCTGGCGGAGAATGAGGACAAAGTTGACCAGCTGGTCAGGGAGCTTTTTAAAAGCTCCTTATTTTTATTAGAAAATTTGCTTAGGAAAGATGACTTTAGAGGTATAATTATGATATAAATATATTGGTGGATAGATAAGGGGGGATTAAGATTGCCTCAAACAGTGGCAGTTATTTTGGCGGCAGGATTAGGGACGAGGATGAAATCAAAGGAACCGAAAGTATTGCATAAAGTGGCCGATGTTCCCATGATTAGCCATGTGATTGACGCCCTTAACGAGGCTGCTGTGCAGGATATTATTATTGTCTTGGGTTATCAAGGGGAAAAAATAGAGAAGGCACTGGGCCGGGGTTATCGGTATGTTTATCAGCATGAGCAGTTAGGAACGGGGCACGCTTTGCTGCAAGCACTTCCTTTATTACAAGAATATGCAGGAGGAAGTTGTCTGGTTTTATGCGGGGATACTCCTTTATTAAGGGGGAAGACACTGGAAAGCTTAAAGGAGAAGCATCTTTTATCTGCGGCAAAGGCTACGGTACTAACGGCTATGGTACCGGAGCCTACGGGGTATGGAAGAATTATTAAAAATTCAGTAGGAATTAAAAAGATTGTAGAGGAAAAGGATGCATTATCTGAGGAAAAAGAAATTAAGGAAATTAATACAGGGGCGTATTGTTTTGAATTGGACAGCATTAAAGAAGGGTTGGCAAGATTAACACCTGCTAATGCGCAAGGGGAATATTATCTTACAGATGTGATAAAATTTTTGGTAGAGCAAAACAAACGGGTGGAAACTTTTCTTTTAGAAGATTATCAAGAAGCGATGGGGATTAACAATCGGATTCAGTTAGCGGAGGCAGAAGCTTATATGCATCAGAGGATTTTAAAGAAGCACATGCTGCAGGGCGTTACGGTGCTGGATCCTCAAACTACTTATGTGGGGAAAGATGTTCAAATTGCGCTGGATACGATTCTTTATCCGGGAGTAATTTTGGAAGGGGAAACGGTTATTGGAGAAAATTGCCGGATTGGACCAGCCACAAGAATTGTAGATTCTTGGATTGCCGAAGACTGTGTGATTGATAATTCTTTTTTACTTGAGGCTAAGGTGGGCAGGGCGTGTATGATTGGCCCTTATAGTTATCTTAGACCGGGGACTGAGCTAGCCGAGGGAGTTAAAGTAGGAGATTTTGCCGAGGTAAAAAACTCTTTGATCGGGCGAGGTTCGAAAATTCCTCATTTGAGTTACGTTGGAGACAGTATTGTAGGTGAAGAGGTGAATATTGGCGCCGGTACAATAACCTGCAATTATGATGGGGTCAATAAACATCAAACGATTATCGAGGATAGGGCTTTTATTGGTAGTAATACCAATCTGGTAGCCCCGATTCGAGTGGGGTCAGGTGCGTATATTGGAGCCGGTTCTACGGTAACGAAAGAGATACCGGCGGGGGCCTTGGCGATAGCGCGAGGAGAACAAAGAAATATAGAAGATTGGGGAAGTCGAGAAAAAAATTCAAAGAAAGAAAAAGTAAAGTAGGGGGTTTTAAAAATGGCAAATTATAAGGCACTGAAGATTTTCACGGGTAATGCTAATGAGCAATTAGCTAAAGAAATTGTGGAGTATTTAGGAGAAAAGGTCAGTGCGGCTTCGGTGAAAACTTTCAGTGACGGGGAAATTAGTGTGGGAATTGAGGAAAGTGTGAGAGGAGCGGATACGTTTGTTATTCAACCTATTTGTACTCCGGTTAATGATAGTTTGATGGAGTTGCTGATTATGATTGATGCTTTGCGCAGAGCATCGGCAAATCGGGTTACTGCGGTGATCCCTTATTATGGTTATGCCAGGCAGGACAGGAAGGCTAAAGCCAGAGACCCGATTACGGCTAAATTGGTAGCGAATCTGATTACGGCAGCAGGGGCGTCACGGGTAATGTCTATGGATTTCCACGCTGGTCAAATTCAAGGTTTTTTTGATATCCCGGTAGATCATTTAAAGGGTGAGCCTATTTTAGCGGAGTATTTTCTGAATAAGCAAATTGAGGATATTGTTGTTGTTTCTCCCGATTTAGGTGGAGTTACCAGAGCTCGTACTTTGGCGGAAAGGCTGCATGCCCCTTTGGCGATAATTGATAAGCGTAGACCACGGCCTAATGTAGCGCAAATAATGAATATTATCGGTGATGTTGAGGGAAAAACTGTAGTGATGGTCGATGATATTATTGATACAGCCGGAACAATTACGATGGGAGCGCAGGCCTTGGTTGATAAAGGGGCTAAAGAAGTATATGCTTGTTGTATTCATCCTGTTTTATCAGGACCTGCTATTGAAAGATTAGCGCAATCAGTCATTAAGGAAGTAGTTGTGACGAATACGATTCCCCTTAGTAAGGACAAGCAGTTGGATAAAATCAAAGTGTTATCAACGGCACCTTTAATTGGGGAAGCGATTATTCGTATTCATGCGGACCTTTCCATTAGTGAAATTTTTAATTGATTTTGGAGGAAGTTGTGATGAAGTTGATTGTGGGACTGGGGAATCCTGGTGCCCGCTATGAAAAAACACGGCATAATGTGGGCTTTATGGTTTTGGATGCCCTCGCTTCTTGTTATGATTTAAAGATTGATAAAAAGCAAGGGGCTGCACTAGTTGGACAAGGAAGGTTGGCAGGGCAGAAGGTGCTATTGCTTAAACCACAGACTTATATGAATAAGAGTGGAGAGGCCGTGTTGGAGATTATTAATTATTATCGGGATGCTATTGAGGATTTGTTGGTGATTCATGATGATTTAGATCTGGAGGTTGGTCGGCTTCGGTTTAAAAGGGGCGGAGGCAGTGGTGGTCATAATGGGCTGAAGTCGATTACGCAGATGTTGAATTCGCCTGATTATTCCCGCTTGAAAATTGGGATTGGACGTCCGACAGGACCGATGAAGGCAGAGGATTATGTTTTGGGAGCTTTGGGGGAAAATGAGAGAAAAATATTACCGGAAGTAATTAAAAGTTCTTTAGAAGGTTTAAAAGTTTGGGGTACTGAGGGTATTGACGAAGCGATGAACAAATTTAATGGGAATGACATAAGATACGAATAAGGATGACCCGGCGCGGAGATACTAGTTTTTAAGGATAGCCGGGAGGGAAAAAGGTCTTAAATGTCTTATGGGTGGGCAGGTCTTTTAGCTGCCGGGGTAGCCTGGGTTATGAATCGGTTCGTGGTGAAATATTTAGGCGAGGCGGCCATTATCTGGGTTATCCCTTGGCTGGAGGAAGTAATTAAAACGAGCATGGCAATTTTTAGCGGTGCGAGTCTTATTTTGACACATGGTTTTTTTGGCTTGGTAGAGGCTTTTCATGATTATTTAGCTTCACCACGTTGGGGAATGTTGGCTGGTTTTTTTAGTATTATGAGTCATTGGTTTTATGGGTGGGTTACAGTTGTTCTTTATGAGCAAACTTCTTCCTGGTTAGTTGGTTTGTTTTGTGCTGGTGTCCTTCATGTTTTTTGGAATTATGTGATGGTGCGGCTTTGGAAATAGGCCAGGGGAGGTTTATTGATGCGGTTTATTTATATTTGCAATGAATGTCATAGTTATATTGGTGAGATTGAATTGCAAAGTTGGGATGAAACGATGTTAGGTTTTGATACACTTACTCAGGATGAAAAACAGGAGCTGCTTAGTCTTGACTTTGTGCAACAGACCGGAACAGTAAAAGCGATTTGTGATGCTTGTTATAGGGAAAAAGTTAATTTCAATAATATGCATTAAATATGCATTAGATATGCATGAATAATATTATTTGATAGTATATTATATAGGCAGTAGATTAGTTTATTTGTAAGGGAAAAAAGCATAAAGCGGTGTGGGGGTCAGAGCTGACGCCCACTATTTAACATGAGAGGAAAAGAAGATGTCTTTGCAATCAGTATTGAATTATTTAAAAAACGGAAAAGAATATGTTTTCTTGCAAGAGCAAGTTAAGAAGGCCAGCTTTAATCTTCTTTATGGAGTAACGGGTTCTCAGAAAAGTGTGCTGGCGGCTTTGCTAATGAAGATTAGTAAGCAGCCTCTGTTGTATCTTGTTGAATCTCCAGTGAGGGGAAAAGAAGTTTTTGATGATTTAGTCAATTTACTTCCGGCCAATGCTGTCCAATTTTTTCCTTCCCTAGATTCGATCCCTTTTGAGGTGTTGGCCCAAAGTCATGAAACACGGCGTAAACGTTTGGAAGTAATGGAGGGGCTCTTTACAGGAAGAACAAAGGTGATTGTTACAACGTTGGAAGCGTTAAACAAAAGTTTAATCCCGCCGGAAATATTTCAGAAGGCAGTATTAAATTTGCAGGTAGGACAAAGGGTAAAGCCAGAAGAGCTGCTAACTCATCTTGTCGCTGTGGGTTATCAGGGATTGGATCGAGTGGAAGATAAGGGACAGTTTTCACTACGAGGCGGAATTTTGGATATTTTTCCACCTACGGTAGAAAATCCGCTCCGGATTGAGTTTTTTGATGATGAGATAGAATCTATCCGGGTATTTTCGGTGGAAAACCAGCGGTCATTGTGTCGGGTTGAAGAAGTGTCTTTATTGCCGGCTACGGAGTTCTTTTTTTGGAGCTTGGATAAAGAGCGGGCCTTGCAAAAAATTAAGCATGAGGAAAAGGAAGTTTTAAAAAGATTAGAAAAAAGAGGTAAGAGGGAAGCATATGATCATTTTTCAGAAAAAATAAAACAAATTGAAGAGTTTATTCTTTATGAGCAGTATTTTCCGGGGTATGAACAGCTCTTACCGTATTTTACCAAGAAAAAATATACTTTGTTTGACTATTTCTCCGAAAAACCGCTGGTGATTTTTGATGAGCCTGGTCGGCAAAGGGAAAGCAGTCAGGGCAGGGAAAAGGAAATCCAAGAAACATATCTAGCTCTTTTAGAAAAAGGTAAGGTTTTACCGGGACAGGTAGATAATTATCTTAATTGGGAAGAGATGTGGGATATTTTTAGGAAGATGAAGGTGGTTTTTTTCTCGTTACTTCCGAAAAAGCCGTCTGAGGTGGAACCTGTAAATTTAGTAGGCATTTTAGCGAAGACGACTAGTTTATTTATGGGGAAGACTCGTCTTTTGGCGGATGAATTGAAGGAGCTAAAAAGGCAGAAGTATACAGCGGTTATTCTGGTTAATTCGCGTGAAAGAGGAGAACGGTTAAGGCAGGGCTTGCGTGACCTACAGGTAGAGACGACATATCTGGAAGAGCCTTTTGACCCCCAGGGAGGGACGGTATATATAACGAAAGGACATCTGACAAGTGGGTTTGAGTTAACTTCTTGGAGGCTGGTAGTATTTACGGAGCATGAGCTTTATAATCAGCCTAAGAAAAGAATGCCGCGCCGTATGTTTCAGGAAGGGAAGAAAATTACTGTCCTAGAAGATTTGAAGGTGGGAGATTATGTTGTTCATCTTAATCATGGAATTGGACGGTATACGGGGATTGAAAAACTGGTTGTCGGAGATTCGGAAAAAGATTATTTAGTGATTAAATACCAAGGCGAAGATAAGCTTTATGTGCCTACGGATCAGGTCGGCTTTTTACAAAAGTATTCTTATCAGGAGGGGCTGACTCCCAAATTATCCAGATTGGGAGGAAATGAATGGAATAAGGTAAAAAGTAAGGTTAAAGGTAGTGTTCGAGATCTGGCGCAAGAGTTATTAATTCTTTATGCGGTGAGAGAGTCACAGCCTGGTTATGCTTTCCCTGTTGATACACCTTGGCAGATGGAATTTGAAGATGCTTTTCCCTATGAGGAAACGGAAGATCAACTTAAATCAATTCGAGAAGTAAAGCGGGATATGGAAAAAGCACGATCTATGGATAGGTTACTTTGTGGAGATGTGGGATATGGAAAAACCGAGGTAGCGATTCGGGCGGCTTTTAAAGCTGCTTTGGATGGGAAACAGACTGCTGTTTTGGTGCCTACTACGGTATTGGCGCAGCAGCATTATAATACGTTTCGGGAAAGGTTTGAAGGGTTCCCGGTAATAGTAGATGTTTTGAGTCGGTTTCGTTCTGCTAAAGAGCAGAAAGAGATTATCAAGAATTTAGAGCAGGGCAAGATCGATATTATTATTGGGACACACCGTCTTTTATCGAAGGATATTGCTTTAAAGAATTTGGGACTTTTAATTATTGATGAGGAACAGCGTTTTGGCGTTATGCATAAGGAAAAATTAAAAAAATTAAGGAAGACGGTTGATGTACTTACGCTTACCGCTACTCCGATTCCGAGGACGCTACAAATGTCGCTGACGGGGGTTAGAGATATGAGTGTGATTGAGACTCCTCCTGAAGACCGCTATCCTGTGCAAACCTTTGTTGTGGAGTATAGTCCTCAATTAGCCAAGGAGGCGATTAGAAGAGAAATGGGACGTGGGGGTCAGGTTTACTATGTACATAATCGTGTCGAGAATATTGGAAAGGTTTCTTTGGAAATACAGGAGCTTGTACCAGAGGCGCGAGTTGGGATAGCTCATGGGCAAATGACGGAAGTTCAGTTGGAGAATGTGATGCTGGATTTCATGGAGGGCCTTCTTGATATTTTGGTCTGTACAACGATTATTGAGTCTGGTCTCGATATTCCTAATGTTAATACTTTGCTTATTGATGAGGCCGATAAATTGGGGCTTTCACAGCTTTATCAGTTGAGGGGACGGGTAGGTCGTTCTAATCGAGTTGCCTATGCTTATTTGACTTATAAAAAGGATAAGGTGCTCTCTGAAATAGCGGAGAAACGGCTTAATGCCATTAGAGAATTTACAGAATTAGGCTCGGGTTTTAAAATTGCGATGCGTGATTTAGAAATCAGGGGTGCCGGGAATATTCTTGGAGCTGAACAAAGTGGGCAAATTGCGGCAGTGGGGTTTGATTTATATTGTCGGATGTTGGAGGAAGCGGTAAGGGAGGCGAAAGGAGAAGAGGTAACTGAGGAGAAAACGGTGACGATCGATATTCAGGTTAAAGCCTTTATTCCGCAAGAATATATTAGTGAGAATAGCACTAAAATTGATTTTTATCAGCGGATTAATGCTGTGAAAAGGAAAGAGGAATTACAGCAGTTGGCAGAAGAATTAAAAGATCGTTTTGGGGAGCCTCCCGCTGTTTTAATTAATTTGTTGAAGATTGCGGCGGTTAAATTAGTGGCGGCATCGAGTAAGGTGATCTCCATTGTGCAGGAAAAAGAGCTGATTAAATTAAAAATAGAGGATGACCATGGCTTAACAGGCAATAAATTAATGGATCTGGCGAGGCGTTATCGAAGACAAATCAGCTTCAATGTTTCTTCCGGACTGGAGGTGATCGTGAATATTAAAAATTTAAATCAAGAACAGATGTTGGACTTTCTAGAGAAAATTGTCATGGAGATATCCGCTCTTGCTCTTGAAGATAAAAATCTGGTATAATAAGCGGTGTTTAGAGAAATAAAAAAGTGGAGGTAATTAGATGAAAAAAAGATTAAAATTGATTACGTATATGCTTGTTTTTGTTTTCTTGGTTACTGGTTGTGGAAGTAAGGTTGTGGCGACGATCAATGGGGAGAAAATCACGGAAGAAAAGCTTAATACCAGATTAGAACAAATGGCCGCATTTTATGGTTATGATTTAAATAGCGAAGAGGGGGAGAATATTAAGTCTTTTTTGCAGGGACAGGTGCTGGAAACGATGATTCAGGAAACAGTAATTTTGCAGGCTGCCAAAAAGGAGAAGGTTTCTTATGATAAGAACGCCTTAAAGGAGGAAATGAAAAAGGCCAAGGAAAATTTTAGTAGCGAGAAGAATTATCAGGAGTATCTTAACAAATATAAATTATCAGAGAAAGATCTTAAAGAGATGATTTATAAAAGTATGTTGATAGAAAAACTTTTTAAAGAAAAAACCAAGGATATTACCAAGGGAACAGGAGATGCCCAGGAATATTATAATGAAGACCCGGAGGAATTTAAAGTACCGGAGCAAGTGAAGGTACGGCATATTTTAGTTAAAACCGAGGCAGAGGCTCAAGATATTCTTGCTGCCTTAAATAAAGGGGAGGATTTTGTTAAGTTAGTTAAGGAAAAATCTATTGATCCTGCTGCTAAGCAAAACGAGGGACTTTATGATTATTTCACGAAGGATGCTAATTTTGTGGATGAATTTAAGGATGCGGCTTTTGCCATAAAAAAGGTCGGAGAATATACCAAGACACCGGTAAAGACTACCCATGGGTATCATATTATTAAGCTGGAAGGCAGAGAAGAAGAGAAACAGCTGACTTTTGATGAGGTTAAACAACGGATCGAAGATAAGTTACTGCTTGAAGAAAAAAATGCGAAATTCGGGGCTTATGTAAGTGAACTGATGGAACAGGCCAAAATAGAAAGAAAGCTCTCGGCAGCTGAGGGAGAAGAGCTAAATGGGGAAGGATTAGGGGACGGAGATATAGATCCAGATGCAGGTATAGATGCGGATGAGGAAGGATTAGAGCCGGGTATCGAGTAGGTTAAGTTAATAAGGATAGGTAATCAGCATCGCACTTTGTGCCGATTTTATCGGCACTTTTTTATGCCTAATTAATCTAAAAAGCATAATGCTATTTGGCGATAAATATAATAGATAAGAGTAGAAATATTATATTCTTGTTGATAAAAGCCTCAAAAAGGGTACAATTGTAGATAAGAATACTATATTATTTTTTGGAGGAAAGAGATGTACGTTAATAAAGACAAAGACGAGATAATAACCGTTAACGGGACAAGACACAGTAGATTTGCGATAAAAACACATGTTATTACGGATCAGGATGATTTAATGGATGTAGTAGAGAAATATGTCTTAGATAATTATCAGGAAAATGATTTGTTGTTTATTTCCGAAAAGATGGTGGCATGTACCCAAAAACGGGCAATTCCTATTAAAGATATCAGACCGAGGAAACTAGCAATATTTTTAGCGGGATTTGTAACCAAAACTCCAAGTGGTATTGGTTTAGGAATGCCGGAGACAATGGAGATGGCTTTTCGGGAGTGCGGTACTGTAAGGATCTTATTTGCTACCTTTGTAGGTGCTTGGGGGAAGCTTTTTAAAAAAAGAGGTTGGTTTTATTATGTAGCAGGTGAAAAAGCAAGAGGGATAGACGGACCTTGTGAGTATACGTTGGCACCGTACAATGAATATGTTGTTTTAATTCCCAATAATCCACAAGAAATAAGCCAGGAGATAGCCGATAAATTTAAGATTAAGGTAGCAATTGTAGACAGCAATGATTTTGGGGTAAATATTTTGGGATTGTCTGATAATAGTACCTATGAGAGAGAAACGTTATGCGAAATTTTAAAGGACAACCCTTTGGGACAGAGTAATCAACAAACTCCGATGGGTATTATAAGGAGGGTTTGTACATAAAAACTGTATTTGTGGAAAAAAGAATAAATAAATAGTTAAAGATATATACTATCACTAAAGCTTCCCTAAATTACCTGAAAGGAAAGAAGGTGACCGGATGAAAGCAACAGGTATTGTACGTAGGATTGATGATCTTGGAAGGGTAGTTATTCCGAAAGAAATCCGCAGAACCCTTAGAATCCGTGAAGGTGATCCTTTGGAGATTTTTGTAGATAGAGAAGGAGAAGTAATTCTGAAAAAGTATTCTCCGATTGGGGAATTAGGTGATTTTGCGAAGGAATATGCTGACTCTCTTTTTGAGGCACTTGGGCATATTGTTTGTATTGCCGACAGAGATCAAATTATTGCTGTAGCAGGTGGGGCCAAGAAGGAATTTTTGAATAAAGCAATTGGGCAGGCTGTAGAAAAAGTGATGGATGAAAGGAAACCTGTTTTAGTTAATCAAAGTGGAGAGCATCCTTATTGTGCCATTTGTTCAACCGATGAAGGCGAATGCAAATATACGGCGGAGGTAATTGCGCCGATTATCGCCGAGGGAGACCCGATTGGGGCGGTAATTATTTTGTCTAAAGAGCCTAATGCAAAGTTTACGGATTTAGAAATGAAGTTAGCTGAAACTGCGGCTTCTTTCTTAGCTAAACAAATGGAGCAATAAAAAAGAAAGAGTTACGGTAAGAACAAATTTTGTTTGAAGGTGGTTGAAAAAGCCACCTTATTTGTTTTTGTTGAGCTTATTTAATTGGACGAGGGTATTATGGTATGATTATTAGAGAGTTTTTTGAAGGGGATGGTCTTTTGCAAGAGATTCTGGTTGTGGGCTTAGGTCCCGGTAGTTTTGCTCAGCTTTCGCTGGGCGTTTGGCAGGCGTTGAGAGAAGGTAATCCGGTTTATTTACGTACGGCTAAACATCCTGTTGTAGAGGAATTAGCAGCGCGAGGGATTAAATTTCAAACCTTCGATAATCTTTATGAAGAAAAAGCTGATTTTGCCGGGGTGTACGAGAGTATTGTGGAGGCCCTTTTTTCAAAGATGAAGAGTGATGCTTCGCTTAATCGCCTGGTGTATGCTGTACCCGGACATCCTTTGGTGGGGGAAACGACAGTAAAGTTATTACTGGAGAGAGCCGGTGCGGAAGCGGGGGTAAAGGTGACCATCTTAGCGGGGATGAGTTTTGTGGACAGCCTTCTTAATCTTTTAAAAGTTGATTTAACGAGTGGGTTTACGATTTTAGATGCGTTAGATTTTGGGAAGGAAGAATTATATCTGTCTCATCATCAGATTTTTACCCAGGTATATAATCGTTTTATTTCTTCGGAATTAAAGCTTACTTTGCTGGAAGTATATCCGCCGGAACATTTGGTAATGGTTATTAGGGCGGCGGGAATTCCGAAGCAGGAACAAAAGGTGGAGGTGCAGTTAAGTGAGTTGGATCATTTAACTTGGTTTGATCATTTAACCTCAGTTTATGTGCCGCCCTTGAATCCCCAAAAGGCTCAGCAGGAACTAAGGCAAGATATAAGGCAGGAGACGCAAGATATACAGGCTACACAGGCTGCACAGGCTGTGCAGGATACGCACCTTTGCAGATACCCTTTGGATCCGTTGACAGCTGTTTTAGAGAGACTGCTTGGCCCGGAGGGGTGCCCTTGGGATAAAGAACAAACTCATTTTACGCTGAAGTCTTGTTTGCTTGAAGAGACATATGAGGTTCTTGAAGCGATCGATAGCGAGGATATGAATAATTTAAAAGAAGAACTGGGTGATGTATTGCTGCAAGTGGTTTTTCATGCGGCTTTGGCGGAGCAAAGGGGCGATTTTAGCCTCAATGATGTGGTGCAGGAAATTACTAAGAAAATGGTGCGCCGGCATCCTCATGTTTTTGGAGAAGTAGTGGTAAAGAACACAGCTGATGTCTTAAAAAACTGGGAACAAATAAAAAAAGCGGAAAAAGGAATAAGATAACTAATTAATTATCCGGAAGACGAATTACTATCAAAAGGGCAGGAGGGAAGCAGCCAGATCCAGTCTCTACTGACGTTATTTGGGAAAAAGCCAAGAGAAAAGGGCTATAGCTATGTTTATTTAGAAAAACTTTAAGAGATAAGAAGGATTTTGGAAAAGTTTAGCGAATCTAAGAAATGGATAATATATAAATATATATTGGGAGGGATAATCTTGAATAAAACTGAGTTAGTAAGTGCGGTAGCAGAAAAAGCCGAAATGACAAAAAAAGATGCGGAGAAGGCCTTGTCTGCAGTTTTGGGCAGCATCGAAGCAGCTTTGGCTACCGGAGACAAAGTGCAACTTGTTGGTTTTGGTACTTTTGAAGTACGGAACAGGGCTGCTCGCACGGGACGTAATCCTTTAACCGGTGAAGAAATCAAAATCCCCGCTGCTAGAGTACCTGCATTTAAGCCGGGAAAAGCTTTGAAGGATGCAGTTGCTGAGTAAATAAGTTTTGGACTTATGTACGTACATAGTGTGTTCTTCAATGCTTTAAAAAAAAATCAGGTTCTTTAATGAACCTGATTTTTTTTACTATTTTAGAAAGGGTCACAAAAAACATAATTTTCAAGAGAGGGATTGTTTATATGAGGTTAGATAAGTTTTTAAAAGTATCACGATTGATTAAAAGACGCACTCTGGCGAAAGAGGTTACAGATGCGGGGAGAGTGACTCTTAATGGCAGAGTTGCTAAGCCCGGTTCTGAAGTAAAGGTCGGGGATGTTTTGGAAATAGGTTTTGGTTCCCGGCAAATCAAGGTGGAAATATTGCTGATTAAAGAAAGTGTACGGGCAGAAGAAGCCGCTGATTTATATAAGGCGATAGAATAATTTGCCATTCATAGAAACCCTTCAGGAAGCCAAACTAAAATTAGTTAAAAGTGCTAACTGGGAGGGTTTTATTTATGCGCTATTTTTTTTGTATTTTGGTGATTATCGTATGTTTGGTGATGGGAAGTCTAGGGTGTAACGAGCAACAGCGTCGTCCTTTGGATAAGCAGGTTACGCAGGAACCGACAATTTCTTTGTATATTGCGGAGACGGGTGAAAAAAAACAGATTAAGCTGGAGGAGTATCTGCAAGGGGTAGTAGCTGCTGAAATGGAACCTACTTGGTCTTTGAATGCGCTGGCGGCACAAGCTATTCTGGCCCGAACTTTTACGCTGGAAAGAATTAAAACATCAGGGGGGGTGCCGGCTAGAGGAACGGATGCTTCTACTAAGGTAGAAGAGTTCCAGGCCTATGACCCTAAACGGATTAATGATAACGTGATTAAGGCTGTGGCTAAGACGCGGGGAAAAGTAGTAAAATATCAGGGCCGATTTATTAAGGCTTGGTTTTTTGCGGATGGGGGTGGCTTGACTGCTGCTTCGGCAGAAGAAGGGCTAGCTTATACCAAAGAACCTAGTCCCTATGTACAAAGTGTTAAAGATCCGGGATCGGCGATTACAACAGCGGAAAACAAAGGGTGGAGAGCAGAATTCCCGTTGAGTAGTGTACGGGAAAGTGTGCAAAAGGCTACAGGGCAGGATCCGGGCAAAATTAGCGGGGTAAAAGTTGTGAAGAGAGGGCCCTCGGGACGGGCGATGACCATGAAAATCGGCAATGCTACCGTGAGTGCGCCTGCGTTACGTTTAGCACTGGGAAGTGAAAAAATGCGTTCTACTTTGTTAACTAAATTAACAATTAAGGGCGATAAATTAATTATGGCCGGGAAAGGGTTTGGACATGGAGTGGGGATGAGTCAGTGGGGAGCCAAAGCATTAGCTGAACAAGGAAAATCACCGGAAGAAATTATCAGTTATTTTTTCAAAGATATTCAGATAGTTCAAGAATGGCGGTAATGGTCAAAATGGCTAGAATAACAATGAGGTGATTAAATAATGGACAAGCAACGGTTAAAGCAAGCCCAAGAACGGTTAGAAAAATTAAAAGACGAAGAGCTAAAGAGAGCGGAGCGGATTAGGGAGGGGTTAAGGACACCACAAGGTAGTTCGGTGGCAGAGCTTTCTCTTTATGATAATCATCCGGCCGATTTAGGAGATGTGACTTTTGAAAGGGGAAAAGATTTAGGATTGGTTCTTTTTATCGAAGACAGACTGGCGATGATTGAAGATGCTTTGCAGGCGATAAGTGAAGGAATGTACGGTACTTGTGAAATTTGTGGCGGTAAAATCAGTGCGGAAAGGTTAGAGACCATTCCTTATACGACGTTTTGTCAGGATTGTAAAAAGGAAAATGAGGATCTGGAATGGTCAGACCGTCCGGTAGAAGAGGGGATAATCGAACTGCCTTTTGGTGGAGTTCAAGATTACCATGGTGATATAGAGAATAATGCTTTTGATGGGGAAGATGCCTGGCAAGCAGTAGCTAGGTATGGAACTAGTAATTCTCCGAGTGATATAGGCAGTATAAGTGAATATGAGGATATGTATATTCATGCTGATGAGGAGAGAGGGACAGTGGAGGATTACGAAAAAATTGTGGCCAAAAAAGGGAAGGACGGTCAGGTTTATCAGGAATTTAATTTAGAAAGTGAAGAATGAGAATATTTATGGTAGATAGTGCATAAGATTATTTAAAAAGGAGATTAAGGGGGAGAGCAATATGGATAATAAGATTACTCCTCTTTACCAATTGGTTTTAAGTAATAGAGAAAAAATAAAGTTAAATGGGATTACGGAAGTAGAAAGCTTTGATGAAAAACAGGTAATAGCCTCTAGCAAGTTAGGGCCATTGGTGGTTAAGGGTGAAGGATTGCATATTACGCAGTTGAATTTGGAGGAAGGGCAATTGACAATAGAGGGAATCTTTAATGGATTCCAGTATGTTGAAGATAAACAGGCTAAAATTAGGGCAACAGGCCAAGGAATATTAGCTAGGCTTTTTAAGTAAAAGAGACGGGGTGGCATCATCATGCCTGTGCTTGACCAGGTAATCGTTTTTTCTCTTGTGGTCACATGGGGAATTTTGGGAGGGCTAATTTTTGACTTTTACCGTATGCTTAGGCGAATCTGGCGACCTAGTCATTGGGGCACAAGCCTGGGTGATATCGCCTTTTGGTTTTTGTTAACCGGTTTTACAGTTGCTTTTTTAGTGCTTATTACTTGGGGCGAAGTGAGGTTTTATGTTTTTTTAGCGATGAGCATGGGCGTAGGTGTATATTTTCTGATCAAAAGGTTAGTTAAGTCTTTTTGGTGAAAGGAGGAGTTTTTAAGGCAGTGTAGAAGTTTTTATTAGTATAGTGTAAATTAAGAGATAGGGGAAGTGGAGCAAATTGCCCCGTGAGATTAAATATCAAGCTGCCTATAAGCCTTCCAGACGTAGAAAAAGAAAAATACCGCGGTACGCAAAAGCCTTTTTTGCTGCTGTGGGAGTTTATCTTCTTTTTCTGTTTTTGATGAATGGGTATCAGATTTGGCAGGTAAAATTGAATATTAATGAGTTGAATTTACAAAAGGAGCTTTTATTACAGCAGCAGAAAAAACTGGAGAATGAACGTGATTCTTTGCAGGATCCAGAAGTTATTGAAAAATTGGCTCGTGAGAGCTTAGGCTTTGTAAAACCAGGGGAAATTCTAGTTGTTCCTGCCGTGCCGGAGGAAAAAGCACCTAAGCCGAAGTAGTAAAAAGATGAAAGTGACGAAAATGACGAAAATTCTAGCTTGATGGTATAAAGTAGTTGACACTGAGTGAATTTTTAGGATATAATTTCAATGCATATATTTATTTGTTTATGGGGGGAAAATTTTTCAAATGTCAGTATCTGTGGGGACAATAATTGAGGGAGTAGTAACCGGTATTACAAATTTTGGCGCTTTTGTAGAATTGCCCGGTGGTGTAACAGGCTTGGTTCATATTTCCGAGGTAGCCGATACCTATGTAAAAGATGTCAAAGATTATTTAAAGGAAAAAGATAAAATTAAGGTAAAGGTTATTAATGTTGATGCAACAGGGAAAATAGGGCTTTCGATTAAACAAGCAATGCAAACGGAAACGAGTAGGCCTGGTAATTTCCACAGGGAAAGACCCAAAGGTGGTAGAGTCAACGGTAGAGTTAACGGCAGAGTTAACATTGAATCTTTTGAGGATAGACTGGCTAAATTTTTAAAAGAAAGTGATGAAAAACAGTTGGAATTCCGAAAAAGTACCGATGCTAAGAGAGGGGGCAGAGGTTCCAGTCGATATTAGATATGGAATAATTAGTAAGTAATTTACAGAAGCACTTCTACGGGAGTGCTTTTTTAAGTTTTTTAAACTAATAACGGAGCAGAATGTTTAGAGGCCGCTTTGCAAGGGAGAATTGCGAAGCGGCCTCTCTTTTTTGCTGTTTTTTGTCGAAAAAAAGGTAAAAAAAGTTTGCCGTTTTGTAATATTTTGTATTGTAATTTAAAAAGGCTCGGGTATAATGGAAGAAAATATGGAAATTGATGTAAATACCTATATATTCATATAATACAATATACTTAATAACGCTGCGGCTTTATGTTTTATTAACTTTTTTAAGGTGAAATGAGGTGAAATAAAGAACGAATTTTTAGATACTAATCAAGAAATATGATTAAAATTGTAAAATGATATAAAAAATACAAGAAAAAAGCGGGGAGGTATTTTACAAATGAGGAGAAGGGAAAAATTCCAAAAAATCACGGTAATACTGTTATTAATGACATTTCTATGTACAAACTGTGCCTTTGCGGTTCAAGTAAACGTACCTGACACAACACTTGGTACAACATTAGCGGGTAATTCGGAAGAAAGAATAGATAGTCCACAAGAGGATAGTGCTCATAATGTACCGGACAATGTCTGTGAAGCTCCACAGACAGGGGACAGTACTATGGGCACCGAGACAGGCACCGATACTGCCGCCGATACCAATGCACATACCGAAAGCAATACCGAAAGCAATACCGAAAGCAATAACAACGACCCCATAACAGATACACCGGAACCTCCAAATAACGAAGAAGAATACCAAAGATGGAAGCAGAACCTTGCTCCTCAAACGAAGCAAACCGGATTACTAAGAATGATGAGTGTTTCCGGCAACAAAATGAGTAACGATTTTCTGGAATGTGCGGTTGCCGATGACGGAAAATTTACCATGGGAACCACCGGGGGGAATCCGGATAATCCTACTGACGACCATAAAAAGATGCTATATGGACATCCCAATCCGTGGACGTCTTATACAACCATCAGAATTGACGGGACAAGCTATCCATATACGGCAGCTTCGCAGCCTGTCTTTGATGAAGAAAACAACACCTGCACATCTGAAGCTGCTATTGGCGACCTTACAATAAAGCAGGTTTTATCCATCGTAAAAAATAATGCTACCCAAAGAGAAGATACCGTCCAAGTAAAATATCTCGTTACCAATAATGGCGCCTCCAAGCATAACCTCGGCTTAAGAATTATGTTTGACACCATGCTGGGGAATAATGACCGTGCTCCTTTCCGAATTCCAGGCGTTGGCGCCGTAACCAAAGAACTGGAATTAGCGGGAGAGAATATTCCGGAATACTGGCAGGCTTTTGACAGCCTGACTAATCCCAGTGTCATCTCCCAAGGAACCTTATTAAGCATGACCGAGAATAAACCGGATAAAGTACAATTTACGAACTGGTACAACGTATATGACCAATCATGGGGATATACCGTCGATCCGGCTTCCGACAATGGGGACAGCGCCGTCAGTATTATTTGGGAACCCCAAACCATTAAAGCCGGTGAGACACGGGAATACCTCACAAACTACGGACTGAGCGAATTTACCCAAGACTTACGTCCTCCGTTAATCGTGAGCTTAACAGGAGCCGGCAGTGTTGAAGCGAAAGACAACAGCTATGTTCCTAACCCCTTTACCGTTACCGCCTACATCATGAACATCGGAAATGCTGTTGCCCAAAAGGTAAAAGTAAAAATTCTCCTGCCGGAAGGCTTATCCGTCGTAGGAGGACAACCCGAAACCAACTTGGGAGATATTGCGCCCGGCAAAGAAACCCAAGTTTCCTGCCAAGTATTCATTGACAACCCTTCCGAACAAGCCAGAACCCTTACCTATTCCCTTATCGTAAGTGCCGATAATACCGAAAGCAAAACGATTACCAGAAATATTCAAATTCCTCCGCTAAAAGCCTCCGACCAAATGAAATACAAAGCCGGCTTGGAAGGCTTGGAAAACGGCACAACTTGGTTTGTCCAAGACCCCGTCAATGCCGCAACCGGCAACTTTATCAAAAGCAATACCGATATCACCATCGACGGCTATAATCCCCTGTCCTTTACCCGCTTCTATAACACCATGGATAACTGGCAAGGGATCCTCGGACTTAACTGGCATCACAACTATGAATATAAACTGACCAAAGTCGGCGAACAAATAAAAATTACCTTTGATGATGGGCATTTAGAGGACTTTACCCTCAAGGAAGATGGCACCTATACCGCAATGCCCGGAAAATATGGCAAACTCGAAAGCCTGAAAAACGGCGAATATAAACTGACTCGAAAAGACAAAACCGCCTACTATTTCTCCTCCGAAGGCAACCTAACCGCTCTTGAGGATCTAAAAGGCAACCGCACGGAAATGACTTATCAAGAGGGGAAAATCACCAAAATCCAAAACAAGTGCGGCTTTCTAGAATTCGAGCATAACGGAAACCACCTTGCTAAAATAACCGATTCAGCCGGCAGAACCGTCCAATACGGCTATACCGACGGAAAATTGACCAGTGTTAAAGATGTAGAAGGAAATACATACACCTATCAATACGATACCCGGGACAGACTCACCAAACTAATCGACCCCCTAAACAATGTGACCATTACCAACCTATACGATGACAAAGGCCGTACCACCGAGCAAACCATGGCCGATGGAGTAACAAACGGATTGGCTTATGACGACACCAACCTGACAACCACCCTTACCCAGAGTAACGGCAGCCAAATCATCTACAAATATGACCAAGACTACCGAATATACGAAAGAGTATACATCAACGGTACCGAAAAATTAGTTTTCAATGACAACAACCAAATAACCTCATTTACCGACCAAAACGGGAATACCTACCACTACGAATATGACCGAAACGGCAATATCACCAAAGAAACTAATCCTTTAGGCTCAGTCACAGAGTATATCTATGACCAAAACAACCTGCTCACTTCCCTCCAAAATCCGGATGGCAGTACCTACACATATCAATATGATGCCAAGGGCAATTTGCTCTCTGCCCAAGATCCCCTGGGCAGAATAACGAAAATGACCTATAACGACAAAGGACTCCCCGTTCAAGTGACCCTTCCCGATGGGACTTCTTCTACCCTTGAATATGATGCCAGAGGGAACATCATCACCATCAGCGATCCCTTAGGCAACAAAACACAGAATAAATACGACAACCTCAACAGAATTATCGGCATTACCAAGCCTGCAGGCAATAAAATTGAATTCCAATACACCCCCGGCGGAAAAATAAAAAAAGTAACCAACCCTGACCGAACTGTCATAACCTCCGCCTATGACCCCAGAGGTCTTTTAACCCAAGAAACTGATGAAGAGGGCCGGCCGACCAAATACCAATATAACGGCATGGGGAAACTGATTGCTAAAATTGATGCTGTCGGCGGTGTAACCAAATATGAATACGACAACATGTGGAACCTTAGCAAAATCACCCTGCCCGACGGCAACACAACCAAATATAAATATAATGCCGCAAACCAACTGCAATCCGTTACCGACCCGGCCAACAACCTCACCACCTACGAACATGATCCCAACGGCAATCTCACCCAAGAAACAGACCCGAACGGCAACAACAGCCGCTATACCTATGACGCCCTCAACAGACTTATTCAGGCTGCCAATGCCCAGAACGCCGTAACAAAATACGAATACCGGTATGATGGCAAGCTCCGGAAAATAATCGATGCCCTCAACGGAACTACCGAATACAACTATGATGCCGCCGGACAACTTACCGGCATCCAAGATGCCCTCGGCGCTCAAACCACTTACCAATATAACAAACTTGGTCTGGTAACCTCCGTCAAAGACGCCAGAGGAGCCGTGACCAAATACGAGTACAATCTCAACGGCCAAATTACCAAAATTACTAAAGCCGACGGAACCACCGAACAAAATGCCTACGATCCAAACGGCAACCTCATTAAACATACAGATGCCCAAGGAAAAGTTACCACCTACGCCTATGACAACAGAGACAGACTGACCTCCACCAAAAATGCCGTAAGCGGAATAAAAACCATTACCTATACCGCAACCGGTCAGATCGCGGC
>DHPU01000009.1 GCA_002407935.1 Peptococcaceae bacterium UBA5356 | reverse complement strand
CTAAGCCGGAAATTCGTGATCAAGGCGATGTTCTGATGCGAGCAATAGAAATTTATGAAGACTCTGGTCAAAAGGAAAAGGCCAACGAATTAAAAGCAAAATATTGTCTGGAAAGAAAAGCCAAGGCTCCGGTTAAAGCGGTTAAAATTGGGCGAAACGAACCCTGTCCTTGCGGAAGCGGGAAAAAATATAAGAAATGTTGCGGGAGGAATTAAATGATAATCATTGCAGAGTACAGTCTCATCCCGGACGAAAATGATAGTAGCAAATACTTCGTCAAAAGTAAGGAAAAAGGTATCTGCCCAATATGTCTAGGCGAGGCACTGAAGGTTATTGGCAGTAGGAATCGCAGGGCCATAAACAGCAAAACTGATTTTCCCCATTTTCCCTTTTGCAGATGCTGCATTATACTTAATCATTAAAATCGATTTCCTCTTCAGCAACATTGTAAATATCAATTCTATTTTCAACATCAATTTTATTGACAAGCCATCCTCTGAGGGAACAATTTTTTATAAAATCATCGATTCGATTGACACCATCTATCTCTTTTAACGTTACTACGATACCAAACTTCATACCTACTCCATATTTTTCATCTAAACGTTCTTTTGTTTTTAAACTTACTCCCCAAATTCCTTTATCATAGCATTTTTTCGCACGATTACCTTTTTTGGATATTTCCCTAATGTGCTTCACATTATCCCATTTTCTAAAATACTTTCTTGCATCTTCCTCCCATGTAAAATGTTCAGCTTCCGCACTTTGATAATTATTATCTATGGGTTTTATTCCCTTTTCGGTTAACCTGCCAATTTGTATTTCAAGCTCTGTATTTGTATAATCAACACCTTGGTTGCGAGAACAACACGGGAAATAACATAATGTGGCCTTTGCAATAAAAGGGTGTTTATCCTTACTTATGGGCACGGGAATATTATAATTGTAAGTGTCGTATTTTTCCGAAATACCCGATAAAACAAATTGTATCTCATCATCTGGACAACGAACAACATCATCAATTTTTATAGGAACTATTCCGTGCCCAATAAGAGAAGAGTCAACTTCTTGTTTGTTCCAACCAGTTGCCGCATTTATTATTAGAGCTTTTGCCAGTTCTCTGCTTAATCCTAGAATATTAATTAAATAAGACATCTTCCTTGCTATCCACGGGGCTGCAAAAGAAGTTCCTCTTACAAACGCTTCACCGGTTGAGGTGCAAACTCGCATAAGATTTGTTCCATCACCACCGTAATAGCTAATATCAGGTTTTGTAAAAAATGATAAAACCGGACCTTTCCGAGTATAAGAGGCAGGGCAGTTATTAAAATCAACAGAATTAACAACCAGCGAATTTATAGAGTCAGCTGGAGCCCCGATAGCCTTAGGTTGTTCTTCTGTAGAAGCTTTATTCGTTCCGGCAATAACAAATATTACATCATTTTCATATTGTATTCTGTCCAATATTGCTGCTTCCGGTGAAATAAAGTTTGGATTTATTTCTAGTTTAGAGCCAAGGGATAAATTCCAAACTTTAATATCTTTGTTTGACGATATTATTTCATTTATATTTCTTAAAATTGCAAATGAACTAAACTGATTTCCAGCAGCAACACCAAAATGTCGTACACAAAACCTACCACAACCATCATCCATATGAGGATTAGATGACGAACCATCTACTATAATAGATGATACCGCTGTTCCATGTTTATAGTCGCTTGGCGATAATGGAATATCTTCAGGTAACATATTTTTAAATTCAACCCACTCAGAAAAGTAAACATTTTCATCAAACATAGTATCAATTACGCCGATTGTAGGTTCATTCTTAGGGGAAGGAATCGTGATAACAGTATCATCACAAAAATCAAAATCAACTTTTGTTAGTTGTGTTATATCACTAACTGCCATAGATATTAAATATGGAGCTTTTTGTTTTAAAAGAGTTAATTCATCAGGTCTCAATAAAATGGTCGTATCATCCATAACTCTATTAAACCGCAAATTAATACCTAGTTTTTCCATAAGCTTTGTCGCTTTAACGTCTGTTTTATATATAGTGATAATAGAATCATCTTTTAAATCTATATCAGTAACTAATACATCAAATTTTTCAATATAAAAAGCATCTACTATTACTTTAAGAAAATTTGTTTTTGCAATCTTTGATGGAGCAAAGGCAATTTGCTTTGAATTAATTTTCTTTATTATGTCATGGGTGATTGTCCCATTAAATTTTTTATTTAATATGTTAATGCATATATTTAAGCGTTCAATTGACTTATCTATTATTTCTATAGAAACATAATGAGTAATTATATGTTTCGGAGATTCATCATTTGTAAATCTTGCACCAACAATAGAACTATTTGCTGTAATGCTACCCTTAGATAATAAACCGTGTATCCTGTTGCTTTTAGCAGCAACTTTATTATAGTATACGCTAACCAATGCTCCAGAAAATATATTTTCCTTTGACCAAAACCTTTTTAATTCCACTAAATTTTTTTGAAGTTGCTCTAATTGTAAAACTTTAACAGATTTTCCTGCAGGTAAATTAGGAGCTCCAGGTCGTGAATTGCTTGATGCTTGTTCAAATGTTCCTTTTAATTGTAATAAATTATTCATATGCAATTACTCCTTTAACTCCCGAGATACCTGACTTTTAGAAACGCCGGTTAAAATTTCAATTTCTCTCACTGTAAAACCTTTATTTTGCATATCCCTTAAATTAGCTTCTGTATTATGTTTATTTACAGCACTATAGAGTCTTTTTAGGTAGTCATATTCATTATTGGGATCACTAAAAGCTAATGAAGTCTTTATAAGATTTTTCAACTCACCTGGATAAGGGATTTGATTCAAACAACCAAGGATTTTTCTAAACAACCGCATATTTCTACCAGCAGATTTGAATTTAACTAATAATTTATTTAATATTATTTCACCAATATCCAGCAAATCTTCTTTAGTATAACTGCTGAAATCTATCACAGAATCAAATCTTCTTATTAAGGCTTTATCAAAAGATTTATATAGATTAGTAGTAGCAATTAGCACTACATTATCATTCAAACTATCTAACCCCTTTAATACTGAAGATGTAGCTCTTCCCATTTCACGCAAATCATTTGAGTTAATTCTATCAATAGCTATTGCATCTATCTCATCAAACAAGACAACAACTTTTTCCGGATGTGATAGATTGCGAATTTCATCGAAAAGACTTGCTATATTTTTAGATGTTTGACCAAGCTTGCTATCAATAACTAAATCAAAATCAACCGCAAATAATTCTCTCTCAAGTATGCGCGCGATTTGTTTTGCAGTCTCAGTTTTTCCAGTTCCCGGAGGCCCTTCGAATAAAAATTTGTTGACCCCTGCATTATGACCAATTGCATTTACAATTCCTAAAACACTATCTTTTATGCTCTCCGGTAAGGGAAGTGAATCCGCGTTAACATCTATTCGTTTAAAAAACATATGTGTAGCCGCATCCATTTGCGGAGAGAAAGTGTTTGTGTCTGACAAAAGTGCCATAATATACTCAGAAAGTTGATAATTATTTATTTCATCAAAATATCTTGCTATTTCGTATGCTTCATTTCTAAAAGCAACATCATTTTTTTCGGCGTAATATTTTATTAAGTTTAAAACGTTCTTTTTTTTCATTTTATTCACCTCAGAATCCATTATGTCACAGTTGGGACAAAAAATCAATATCAGGGACAAATTAATCTTTTTACATCTTTCGCTAATTTAAAACATCTCGCCAAACATACCACATCACTTATCTATCGCACTGAGAGTTGAAAAATTTCGTCACTTACTCACGACTGAAGTCACGAGAATGCGTGACGAAATTTTTCAGGACATCAACGCTTATAAATAAGCGCACTTTGCTTCGTATGTAGCCGTGGTCACCAAAGGGACGAAAATGCTGCTAAAAATATAGCCCAAAAAGGTTTACAAGAATTAGAGATGATTGCTTAGGCAAAATAAATATAGGAGAAGATAAAGGTACGCCTGCAGCATAAAAGTATAATTTAAGGGATTAGCTCTAATCTCCCCACCAGTAGCATCGAAAAGCCGCTCCGCTTTCTTACGCAGCTCTCCATCGCCAGTAATTTTCGCCAGCCTGATAAGGTTCCAAGCCGCTACCGAATTCCCGGCCGGCAGCGCCCCGTCATAAATCTCCCGAGGACGAATCAACAGCTTTTCACCATCTTCTCCGGTTAAATAGAGAATAAGAGTACCGTCATTTTCAACTTCAGATGCAGCTGCATCTGCAAACAACGCGAGCATCTGCTTATTCCAGGAAAATGCCTCATCAAGATAAAGAGACTCACCAGTGCTTTCATATAATTCCAGTAGTGCCCATACCAAAAACGCATAGTCATCCAGATAGGCAGGATAAGCCGCTTCCCCATCCCGATAGCGCGCTAACAGCCGCCCATCACCCCTGACAAGCTTCTGCCGAATAAACGCTACTGCTTTTTCCGCAGCGGATAGATAAACTCCGGAATGTTCCTCAAGTACTCTTCCTCCCTTGGCTAGTGCTGCAATCATTAATCCATTCCACGCGGTAAGGACTTTATCATCCTTAAAAGGAGGTACCCGTTTTTTCCTGGCTTCTAAAAGTTTTTGACGTGCTTCTTCTACTTTCCTTACCCACTCCTTCCCACCGCTATTTCTTTGTTGTTGCTCATCTATACTAATACTAAATACTTCTTCTTCTATTTTAATGAGATTAGGAATATTGCTTCCGGCAAAATTACCTTTTTCCGTAAGATCATACAACCGGCAAAACTCTGTACCGGCTTCCTTTCCCAAAACCTCTATCACCTCTGCCGGAGTCCAAAGATAGAGCTTACCCTCGACCCCTTCCGAATCAGCATCTTCCGCCGAATAAAAAGCTCCTTCCGGCGAGGTCATCTCATTTAAGACATAACTAAAGATTTTTTCGGCCACATCCTGATACAGCTTTTTTTTGGTAATTTGGTAAGCTTCAAGATAAGCAATGGCCAAAAGCGCATTATCATAAAGCATTTTTTCAAAATGAGGAACCAGCCATTTTTGATCGGTCGAATAGCGGGCAAAACCAAAGCCCAAATGATCAAAAATACCGCCCTTATACATCTGCACCAGCGTTTTTTCCACCATTTTTAAGGCCTGGGGTTCTCCTTTGGCCGTATAATAGCGGAGTAAAAAAGTGAGATTATGCGGAGTAGGAAACTTGGGCGCCTGCCCAAATCCTCCATATAGAGGATCAAAATAACTGCTAAATTGCTGATAAGCTCTTTCCAATACTTCTTCCGACAACTCTCCCGTCCTAAATTGCAGATGCTCTTGCAGTACAGAGTCGGTAAGCTCTTCTCCGGTACGAACCAGCTTCTCCCTCTGCCGCCGCCAAAAATTAGTTATCTTCGCCAGTAATTGCATTAAACCGGGCAGCCCTCCGCTGCTTTCCCTGGGAAAATATGTGCCTGCAAAAAAAGGCTTCTTTTCCGGCGTCATAATTATGGTTAACGGCCAACCTCCCTGTCCGGTTAGAGCTTGACAGAACGTCATATATAAATGATCGAGATCGGGACGTTCCTCCCGGTCTACTTTTATGGCGATATACCCATTATTAAGAACAGCAGCCGCTTCTTCATCTTCAAAGGACTCCCGCTCCATCACATGGCACCAATGACAAGTTGGTTTCTATAACCAACACTATGAGTACCCAATAGAAAGAAATATCGGCTTATCCTCGAACTTCGCTTTTTCAAATGCTTCTTGACCCCATGGGAACCAATCAACTGGATTATGAGCATGTTGCAGTAGATAAGGCGATTTCTCATTTATCAATCTATTGGGTACAACATTATTGTTAGTCATTTTATCACCTTCCTTCATCAAGGATAATAATAAATTTAGTATACCCAATCCAATAACAAGGTTATTCAACCGTTACATACTTCTGATTTCTACTTCTTGGTTTATCAGGAATGGTCATCCTCAGCTTACCTTCTTCAACAAGAGGCATCGCAAGGGTTTTCATAGCATAATATTGCGTCAACCCTACAAAGCCGACAATTTCCTTACGCATTCTAGGAGTTTTACAAAATTTCAATAAGTCCTCCTTAATATCTCCGCTTTTTACAAAGGCATTATCCGATGTCTCCCTGCCGTTTTCTAATATGACAATAAATGTACCGCGCCTATTCTCAAATTTCGGAACTGGCAGATTGGCAGCTTTCATTTCCAATCGAATGGTAGGAATGCCGGAATAACGATTCTCAGCCAATTTTAAGATTTCGAGAATATGGGTTAGAGTTTGGTTACGAGTATCAGCATGTACTTTTCCAAGTTCATCGATAGTGAGCTTTCCATATAGCCCACCACCATTAATGATTTCCATACGATCGTGATACATAATGATCCGTACCGGTGTACCCTCAGTATGGATACTATAATCTCGATGCATTAATGCATTTAGGATAGCTTCCCTGACCGCTTTTAATGGATATTCATACTTATCATCGCGTTTGCCATCTTCATCAATGATGGTTTTAACATTCATATTCCTTTTTACGAAAAGCATAGCTTCCTCAAGCATTTGTTCAATAGTACCTTCTATTCGTTTATTCGCCAGAAAACGTTCCCCTCCTGTACCTGTTTGTCCCATTTCAGTTCCCGGTACAACCACGGCAGTTAAGCAAAGTTGGGGGAACACAGCCTGTGGATATTTGGAAAAGCACATTACTCCCGTAAGCGTAGGAACCGCATCTTTAACAATGCCCGTTAATTCCAATATTTCTTTATCATTAAGCTGAGATAAGTTAGGTTTGTTTTCTTTGACAGCAGATAGATATTTATCAATTTTTACAATATTCATTTGTGAAATGACCGCATTTTCCGCAATACGAATATCATCTCGAATTCGTCTATAATATGCATCATAACTATAGATTTCATAGTCACTCATTGGCTCATCGGCTGCACCGACTCTAATAAAAGAACCTTTCAGCCTGCCCGTACCTTTGTAATAGACCGGCCTATCTGCAATATCCACTCCAGGGATTTCCGCAGAAACCACAACCTTTCCATCTAGGTCGCAGACGGTAAATAAGGGTCTGACAGCAGGCTGCATTTGCTTGCATTGTTCCGAAACATGATGTATCAAATCCTGTGAATCATATACACCGACAACTTCAAACCCTTTAATCTCATCAACCCCAAAAATGATGACTCCGCCACCATCCTGGTTTGAAAAACTGGACAGCGAATCATAAAGCTTGGTCGGACAACCTGTATATGCTGCCTTTACTTCAATAGTCTGCATTTCACACTGATATTTTTGAAGTTGTTTTACTATATCAAGCAACTCTTCTTTTTGCATTTTAGCACCACCCAATTTTTGCTTTTATTATACTAAGTATTTTGCTTTCTTACAAGCAATAAGCAAAATTTTTTTGCAATTAAACAAACTATTTGGTTTATTGTTTGTTTAATTGGTATGGTTTTCAGCCAAAGGTATATAAACCAAAAACTTTTTCTTGACAACAACCTTTAGTAACATGCCAACTTATTTCTGCCTCTTTATTACAGGATATTTCTAATTCTACCTCAGCCCCTACTACAAATTCCTTCATCGCTGATTGGGCGTTATTTACCCAATTAATACACAATGGCCCTTCTTGCTGTTGCATAGTTATTGGGGGTTCTTCTGTAGCGGGGTTTCTCATTGAGACAGAAGAGGTCGCTGTTTCTTGTTCTTTTTCAGCTGTATTAATTTCTCCCGTGGGTTCATCTAACCGAAAATCATTATTATTCACTGCCATTTTGGCTAATAATAAACCGCCAATAAAGAGACACACGATAATAATTATTAGTATCTTACGACTTTTGAGTTTCACGCTTATTCCTCCCCACAGATTTTTTGGTCATCGTTTAGGTATATAGATTGAAGAAGTAAGCTCAAAATTATGCCAAATAACTTTTTTAGCGACATTTTAATCCACTCCTTGTCTTTTCATGGCTATTCTATATTATTCTTGATTAAACATAAAATTCCTTCTTATCTCTATCTTCTCAAAATTAGACAACTAAAAAGTATATTAATCTAAAACAACGTTTTTCCGGCTCCTTCTGTTGTTAATTTTAGTTTTTGCATTATAATAATAAACATAACGATTAGGTTTGGGAGGGGAGTTCATGCTCACCATCTATCAAAGCCCCTGCGATAATGAATTAATCCAAATTAACAGCTTCGAAAAGGGTAGCTGGATTAATCTCATTAATCCCTCAGAGGAGGAAATCAATACCGTTGTGCAAGCAACCGGCATCTTTGTCGATTTTATCCGCTATCCGCTGGATGATGAGGAACGTCCTCATATTGAATTTGAAGATAAGCAACTGCTCACAATTATTGACGTCCCAGTCCAAAAAACAGCCGATGTCAACTATGACACAGTTCCGCTCGGCATTATTCATAATGATAATTACCTCATCACCGTCTGCCTGTATGACCTAAGTATCCTGCAGGAATTTCATCAAAAAAAAGTTAGAGGGATGGCCACTTATAAGAAAACCCGCTTTCTCTTTCAGATTCTCTATAAAAACGCTTCCCTCTACCTCAAATATTTACGTGAAATTGACAAAAAATCCACGGAAGTTGAATTGGAACTGCATAAATCTATGCGTAATAAGGAATTAATCAAGCTACTTAATTTAGAAAAAGCCCTCGTCTACTTCACCACCTCCCTCCGCTCCAATGAAACAGTGTTGGAAAAACTGCTTAGAGGCAAGGTAATTAAAATGTATGAAGAAGATGAGGACTTATTGGAAGATGTTATCATCGAAAACAAACAAGCCATCGAAATGGCCGATATTTACAGTAATATTTTAAGCGGCACCATGGATGCCTTTGCTTCCATTATTTCCAACAACCTAAATATCGTCATGAAGTTCCTGGCTATCGTCACTATTATCCTGGCTTTGCCGACCATGGTCGCCAGCTTTTTCGGGATGAATGTGCCGGTACCTTTTCAAAATTCGCCGCATGGTTTTGTCTTTGCCATCATGATCTCGGCTATTCTCTCAGTAGCCGGTGTCTATTATTTGGCGAAAAAAAATATTTTTTAGCCTCTTAATTTTGTTTTAGCACCGTCTCTAAACGTGACTTAACCTCTTCCAGAAATCTCCCTGTATTGACGACCTCCTGCACCGGTCCTTCGGCAATAGCCGCCAAATCTTTTGTCACATAGCCTTCCTCTACGGTTTTCAACGCCGCTGTTTCTAAAGAACGGGCAAAGGCGACCAACTGAGGAAGGTTATCTATTTCCCCGCGTTTGGCCAAGGCACCGCTCCAGGCAAAAATTGTCGCCATGGAATTAGTAGAGGTTTCCTCCCCCTGCAAATGCCTGTAATAATGACGTTGTACTGTCCCATGAGCCGCTTCATATAAAAACTGTCCCTGCGGTGAAACGAGTACAGAGGTCATCATTGCTAAACTGCCAAAGGAAGAGGCAATCATATCGGACATCACGTCACCATCATAATTTTTGCAGGCCCAAACCATCCCGCCTTCCGACCTCATAATCCGGGCTACCGCATCATCAATCAAAGTATAAAAATACTTGATTCCCGCCGCTGCAAACCTTTCTTGATATTCTGTTGCAAAAATCTCCTGAAAAAGATCCTTAAAAGTATGGTCATATGTTTTGGAAATAGTATCTTTCGCCGAAAACCACAGATCCTGCTTCTGATCCAAGGCATAATTAAAACAAGCCCGGGCAAAACTGGCAATGGACTTATCCAGATTATGCATCCCCATCACCACACCGGCACCCGGAAACTGGTGTACCACCTTTTTCTCCGTGGTTCCATCCTCCGCTGTATAGACTAACTCCACTTTGCCCGGCTGACTAATCCGCAATTCCACATCTTTATAGATATCCCCATAAGCATGACGGGCAATCGTAATCGGTTTTTTCCACGTCTTCACCAGGGGCTGAATATTTTTCACCAATATAGGTTTGCGAAAGACTGTGCCATCAAGGATGGCTCGGATTGTCCCGTTAGGGCTCTTGTACATTTCCCGCAGCCCATACTCTTTAACCCGCTCAGCATTGGGAGTAATTGTCGCGCACTTTACCCCTACGCCATACTTTTTCACTGCCTCAGCCGCCTCAAGTGTTATTTGATCAGCGGTTTTTTCCCTGTGGGACAACCCTAAATCATAATACTCCGTCTTCAAGTCTATAAACGGGGTAAGTAATATTTCCTTAATCTGCTGCCAGATAATCCTGGTCATTTCATCCCCGTCCATTTCGACCAGGGGATTTTGCATCGTTATTTTCAAATTCATTTTTCCGTCACCCCCGCTTTTCCATCTTCTCAACTTAAACCTAATTAAACCTGAGCCTTCGTATACGCCAAAAGCCCTCCCGCCAAAAGAACCTGGATCTGACGAGCGGAAGCTTCCAATTTAACCTGGAAAGAATACCCCTTCGTTTTATTCTGTATCACCAGCGTATCTCCATCCTTAATCTGCTGCCGCAAGTCCTCAATCACCAGTTCATCATCCCTTTGCAAACGGCTGTAATCTTCTTTCTTCATAAAAGTCAACGGTAAGATGCCTGAATTTAAGAGATTCGCCTTGTGAATACGCGCAAAGGAAAGAGCCATGACCCCTTTAATCCCTAAATATAGCGGGGCAAGAGCCGCATGTTCCCTGCTAGAACCCTGCCCATAATTCTCCCCGGCTACCAAAAATCCACCGCCTCTTTCCTTCGCTCGAGCCGGAAAATCTTGATCTACCGGGGCTAAACAATAATTAGCAAGAGCCGGTATATTGGAACGCAAAGGCAAAAGGTTCGCCGGTGACGGCATAATATGGTCTGTCGTAATATTATCCTCCATTAGCAATAACACAGACCCCGACAGCGTTTCGGGCAGCTTCTTATTCTGGGGAAAAGCTTTAATATTAGGCCCTTTGACCAGCTCCACCGTTTCCCCTGCTTCAGCCGGTACAGGCGGCACAATCATATTATCATTAATCAGCATTTTTTCCGGTAACATAATCTTAATGAGCTCAGACCCATAGCTGCGCGGATCCGTTATTTCTCCGGTTAAAGCTGAAACAGCCGCTACTTCAGGACTACATAAATATACGCCGGCACTTGTCGTTCCGCTTCTCCCATAAAAATTCCGGTTAAAAGTACGCAGAGATACCGCCCCCGAAGCCGGAGCCTGCCCCATCCCAATACAAGGACCGCAGGCACATTCCAAGATTCTGGCCCCCGCTTTAATCATCTCCGCTAAAGCACCTTTCTCAGCCAACATCGTCAAAACCTGCCGCGAGCCCGGAGAGATCACCAGACTCACCTCCGGCGGAATAGTTTTCCCCTTTAAAATAGCCGCTACTTTCAATAAGTCGGCCGCGGAAGAATTAGTGCAGCTGCCGATGCAAACCTGATTTACTTTTGTTGGGGGAAGCTCCCTAACCTTGGCGATCTGATCGGGACTATGCGGACAAGCCACCAAGGGCTCCAACGCCGCTAGGTCAATTTCAATTTTCTCATCATAAACAGCACCTTCATCAGCCGCTAAAGGCTGCCAGTCTGCTTCCCTCTCCTGTGCCTTTAAAAATTCCCGTGTCACCTCATCACTGGGAAAAAGCGAAGTAGTAGCCCCTAGCTCCGCTCCCATATTCGTAATCGTTGCTCTCTCCGGAACGGAAAGATCTTGCAGTCCTTCACCGGAGTATTCAAAAATTTTCCCTACCCCGCCTTTGACCGAAAGCCGGGCCAATAACTCCAGAATAATATCCTTCGCACTAACCCAAGGCTGCAGACGTCCCTTTAGTTTGACATTTACCACCCGAGGCATATTCAGATAATAAGGGCCTCCGCCCATCGCCACCGCAACATCCATGCCTCCTGCCCCAATAGCCAGCATTCCCATTGCTCCTGCCGTAGGAGTGTGGCTATCCGAACCAAGCAAGGTCTGCCCGGGAATCGTAAAACGCTCCAAATGAACCTGATGACAAATACCATTACCGGGGCGTGAAAAATAAATCCCGTATTTCGCCGCTGCCGTTTGAATAAAGCGGTGATCATCCGCATTTTCAAAACCGGTTTGTAACGTATTATGATCGACATAGGCTACCGAACGCTTTGTTTTTACCCGCGGTAACCCCAGCGCTTCAAACTCCAAATACACCATCGTCCCGGTCGTATCTTGAGTAAGGGTCTGATCAATAGTAATCGCAATTTCTTCTCCCTTAACCATTTTCCCGCTAACCAAATGATTCTCCAAAATCTTTACGGCTAAACTTTTCGCACTGCTAACTTTACCTTCTGCTGTCACCTTTTTGTCCACAATCTTTCCCTCCATGCACTTTCTCTTCAGCGTAAACCCCTTAATAATACCTTAGCATAATTAAGTGAATTAACCTAATTAGGCTAATTCGCTTAATTAGGTTAATTCATGATAAAGCTGTACCAATTCCTTATCAAATAAAGGTCGCTTTAATTCAATCGCATATTTTCTGACTTCTTCTAAAAGCTGTTTGCTTTGTTCATTAGAAAGCTCCATATTAAACTCTTGGAACTTCTTTCGCAACGTAGCCGTACCGGAATGCTTACCTACTACAATCTGTCTGATTAAGCCAACCTCCTCGGGATCAAAAGCTTCATAAGTACGCGGATTCTTATACGCCCCATCGGCATGAATCCCCGATTCATGGGCAAACATGTTTTTACCGACAATCGGTTTAGAAAGCGGCAAAGCACGATTAGAAGCATCTGCAACATAAGTAGAAAGCTCTAAAAATCCTTTGGCATTAAGCGACATCTCACAACCCATCGTATGTTTTAATGCCATGGCCACTTCTTCCAAAGCGGCATTTCCCGCCCGTTCCCCCAGCCCATTAACAGTCACTCCGGCATAATTAGCCCCGGCTGTAATCCCGGCAAGGGTATTAGCCGTAGCCATCCCAAAATCATTATGCATATGCATTTCTAAATCAATATCCACCTTGCTGAGTAAACGCTGTACTTTTTCAAATGCGGTAAACGGATTAAGAATCCCCACCGTATCACAATAACGCAGCCGATCGGCACCCGCTTCCTTTGCTGTCTTGGCAAACAAGACCAAAAAATCCTCATCCGCCCGCGACGCATCCTCCGCATTAGCCGAAACATAAAGGTTATGTTCCTTGGCAAAATCAATCGCCCTGGCCAATCGTTCCAAAACTTGCTCCCGAGTAGACTGTAACTTGTATTCAATATGAATATCCGAGACGGAGATGGAGATAGCCACCGCATCCACTCCACAGTCCAGAGACTGCTTAATATCCTCCACAACCGCCCGATTCCAAGCCATGATGCTGGAGTTAAGTCCTAAATTAACAATCGCTTTGAGAGTCTCCTTTTCGTCCCCTCCCATCACCGGAATACCCGCTTCAATCTGGTCTACCCCCAATTCGGAAAGCATTCTGGCAATCGTAACCTTTTCCCTGTTGGCAAAAACAACTCCCGCCGTCTGTTCACCATCACGTAAGGTGGTATCCACAATGTAAATTTTCTTTCCTTTATATTCAGACGCAGCCATAATCTTCATCCTCCTTTAAAAATATCCTACTCATTTTTTACATATCGGTATTTTGGTATTATGGTATACAATTCAAACACAAAAAACAAGACTTTTTCCTCATGTATTCTTTATACTTAAATTTATGGCATGGTCATAGACAATAGTTGCGGAAAATGATATAAATTAAAATGAT